>JASFLN010000131.1:0-5275 GCA_050118075.1 Anaerolineales bacterium | reverse complement strand
CCCCATGCGCTGATACCCGTTTGTGTTTCAAATCGAATGAAGATCGCCGAGACCGACTGGATCGGTTCAATGCGGGCGATCTTTACCGGTTGGGCAAGTTTCAGTTCGACTGGAGTGACCTCTACACGTGTGATCTGCATAGGACACCTCGCACCGATTGTATGTTAATCCTTCAGGCGCTGTCCACAAAGACGAGGTTTTTTTCATTGACCGCTTCACGGTACTATCGTACTATGAAAGTGAGTTGCGCTTGCCTGAGTCAGGAGATAGGTCAATCGCAAGCATGCACATCCATGCTCGTTCCCACTACATAGTTTTGCCTTTTATTCACAACCATAGCAACTTTTGTGTGGAGGTAATCTCATTTAAAATACCCCTATCAACTCACGCGGTCGGGAAAAACTTTTCTACTAAGGAGGTGGTTAAACGGATAAACGCTTGGCTGCATCATAACGTCCACATTGACTTGAAAACGACTGACTGCACTGGAGAGCCTGGATGAAAACTGTTTATCTCGTTTGTGCAACTGGAAGAGCAACCTCAACGATGTTGCGGGTGAAGGTGGAGAAATTTCTTGAAGAAGAAGGTATTGAAGCTGAAGTCTACCAATACCGTGTGGCCGAATTAAACGCTGACCGCGTGACTGCTGACGCCATACTTGCGACCACCGAGATCCCCCCTGAATTCCACGAGAAAGTAACTGTGATTAACGGCATCCCACTCATCACCGGTGTCGGTCAGACAGAAGCGCTTGAAGAGCTGGCGGCAGCTCTCAAGGCTGAGGAGGAATAAGTATGCAAGGCATTCTTGTTTCAATAGGCGAAGTGCTGAATAATCTTGGACCTTTAATTGTACTGCCCGTTGTCATCGCCATCCTCGGAATCGTGCTGGGACAGAAATGGACCAGTGCTATCCGTAGCGGTTTGTTAACTGCGATTGCATTCGTCGGCATTTTCCTGACCGTCGGACTGCTTGGTGAGACGGTCAGCACGATAGGGATGGCCTTTGCAGAAAACACCGGAACCAACCTGGACATCATCGATATTGGTTGGCCGGCTGCGTCTGCGCTGGCATTCGGCACCCCGGTTGGAAACCTGATCATCCCCGTTGGTATCTTACTGAACATTGTGCTGCTTTTCCTGGGATTGACCCAAACCCTGGATGTGGACATTTGGAACTTCTGGCACATGGCCTTTGTAGGTGCAATGGTGCAGTATGTCACTGGCAGCCTGGCAATCGCTTTGTTTGCTGCGGCTTTAAGCCTGGTGATTGCCCTTATCCTGGCTGACTGGTCTGCCCCACTCATCCAGAAACACTTCAACATGCCCGGTGTCTCTATCCCGCACCTGCAATCCGCCGGCTACATGCTGCTGGCGCTGCCCTTCGCGTGGATCTTCAATCGAATTCCCTTCTTGAAGAATTTAAACCTCGATCCGGACACCACGCGAAAACGACTGGGGTTGCTGGGTGAACCGATGGTGTTGGGCTTCATTATCGGCTTCTTGCTGGCTTTGTTCGCGGGGCAAGCTATCACCGATGTAATCCTCACCGGTGTGAATATTGCCGCCGTGATGGTCTTAATCCCTCGCATGGTAGCCATCCTGGTCGAGGCGCTTGCTCCCGTTGCTGAAGCAGCGCGTGAATTCATGTCCAAGCGGTTTGCTGGACGTGAATTTTACATCGGGCTTGACTCCGCCATCCTGGCTGGCAACCCCACTGTCATCGCGGCAGGCTTGTTAATGGTCCCGGTCGAGATCCTGCTGGCCATCGCGCTTTCGCCGCTTGGTAATCGCACATTGCCCTTCATCGACCTGGCCGACGGCGTATTTGTCGCCGCCATGCTCGCGCCGCTTGTCGCGGGTGACTTGATCCTGACGACGTTGCTCGGCGCGATCGTGATGGGCATAGGTTTGTTCTTCACCACCGCGCTCGCCCCTGGTGTCAC
The DNA here is from genome assembly GCA_050118075.1 of Anaerolineales bacterium. GTDB lineage: Bacteria > Chloroflexota > Anaerolineae > Anaerolineales > E44-bin32 > E44-bin32. Next base: position 3,330 of record JASFLN010000131.1, on the reverse strand, counting down.
CCAGCTGGTCAATACTGGCTCGTTCGGACTCGATATCCCGGCGGGATACGCGTCCTACACCGTGATGAGTGACGCCGCAGTACCTGTGGCGTACATCTTCTACTTCCTCTTCCAGACCCCAGTAGGCGTGGCGATCGTTGTAAGTCTCGTCCTCACGATCGCACTCTACTTCCTGAGAAAACGGATCGATCTCAAGAAGATGTTTGCAAAAGACGAGTTTTAAGACGACTGGAGATTGAAGACAAAACAGGGATCCTGTAGAGGATCCCTGTTTTTTTTAACTTGGATTGTCATGCGCTTATTCGCGTTGGGACTGCAAATAAACAAGTTAGAAAGGCCAAATTAACGGAAGGGTCAGCACGATCATGGTCAGCAGCAGCAGGTTAAGCCACAAACCAACCTTGGTGTAATCACTAAACCGATATCCACCAGGACCATAAACCAGCACATTCACTTGGTGACCTACCGGCATCAAGAAGGATGTAGATGCAGCGATCACGACTGCGATCACAAACGTATGCGGGTCCACCCCAAGCTCTAACGCGGCGTCAATCGCGATCGGAACCGCCAGCACGGTAGCGGCGGCGTTAGACATGACCTCTGTAAGCAGACTGGTCATGATGTAGATCCCGACGAGCACTGCGATCACTCCCCAGGATCCAACCAGTCGGATAATCTGATCCGCCAGCAAGCGCGCTGTCCCGGTGTTCTCCATCGCCAACCCTAACGGCAGCATACAAGCGATCAAGAAGACCGACTTCCACTCGACGGCGTTGTACGCCTCCTCCATCTTCAGCGTGCCCGTAAGGACCATCATCAGCGCGGCGATGAACATCGCTGCCGAAACATGCAGCCATCCTGCGCTGATCACCACAAGTGTGCCTAACAAGATCGCCAGGGCGATAGGGGCTTTGCGGATGCGCCTGATTTCTGGTGAGGGCATCTCCAGAAACAGAAACTCTTCGTCGCGACGCATTTGACCGATCTTATCAACCGGCCCTTCCACAAGGATCACATCACCGTACTCAATCGGAATCTCGCCAAGTCGTGTGTACTGGGTTACGCCTTCATGTTGAATGGCAAGCACTGATAGCCCATAGCGCGAGCGAAAATCTATCTGCCTGATCGTCTTCTCATTCAATTCGGAACGCGGTGACAACACAAGCTCAGCAAGCTCAAACTCCCGCTCATCACGGCTCGCTTCCCATGGTTGCTTCTCGCGATCCGAGGTCGGAGCCAGTCCCAACTGTTCGGTGGCTGTCATAATCACCTCGGCACTCGCTTCGACGGTCAGTTCATCGCCAGGTTCAAGTCTGTGATCGGTGATCGAGGATACGGTCTCCATATCCTGACAGCACATATGCACATAAATGACATTGATGCCAAAGGAATTTTCAAGGTCGGCTTCCCGCAGCGTCTTGTGCACCAGTGGAGATCCTTCCTGCACCTCGAGCTCGGTCAGATATTCTTTTACCGGGAAACGGTTGACGATCTCTCCACCTGCGGCCCGGTCGGGAAGCAGATGACGACCAATGAAGAGCATATACACTGTGCCGGTTGCAAGCACGATGATCCCCATCGGTGTGAAATCGAAGAAAGAGAAGGGCTCTAAATTTCCATAGTTCTCAAGGATGCTGGATGCCAATATGTTGGGTGGGGTGCCAATCAAGGTCATATTGCCACCCATGAGCGATGCCCAGGCTAGAGGGATGAGCAGCTTCGAGGGCGAGATGCCCGTCTTGCGGGATACGCTCATCACCGCCGGGAGCAGGATTGCCACCGCACCGATGTTGTTCATAAACGCAGACATCACACCCACACCGACCATGATCAATAGTGTCATGCGCATCTGGCTTGTGCCTGCAACCCGCAATATGAGACTTCCAATTTGATCAGCGACTCCGCTGCGTGTCAGGCCTCCACTGACGATGAACACGGCCAGTACCGTGATCACCGCCGGACTTGAAAAACCCGAGAAGGCCTGCTCGACCGTCACCAGCCCCGTGATGATCAGCAATGTAAGGACGAGCATGGCGACCACGTCGACGCGCAACCTTTCGCTCACAAAGAGCACAACGGCCACGGCGATGATGATCAGCACCAGTATGTTTTCAATGCTCATAAGTTAGAACCTGAACGACATTTTCGAGGGGAGTTTGATCACAGGTTCGAGGCGGTCGCCAGACCATCAACCTTGTTTCTTTCGCTCTTCGCGAAGTTCATCCATCGGGATACCGATGCGATAGGTCGCAGAAGCAAACGCATGCGCCGTCACCGGACAGGACAGCATCTTGATCGTGAACCGCCGATTGAGAGTCTTCTGACCCGCAATCACGGACACAAATACACCGCCCAATGCGATTAATAGGGGGGCAAGAAGTACACTGCTGCCAGTCACAGTTCAGCTTATTTCACGACAGGTACAACCAGAACCGGAATTGGTGAGGCGCGCACAACATGGTCTGTCACACTTCCGATCAGCCAGCGCGTCAGTCCACTTTCTCCACGCCGGGCCATCACGATCAGATCAATTTTGTTCTTGGTCGCATACTGGATAATTATCTCGTATGGCTGTCCGTTTCGCATGGCAGCCTGGACGTTGAGCCCGTTTGAACTGAGCTGCTCCACTTTATCGTCGAGGTAGTCCTGCGCCATAAATTTCAGGTCCCGTTCCGCTGTTTCAATCGCTGAGAGCGACGCCTTACCGGCGCGATAGGACTTTGTCAGCGGACTGACCACTCTTAAGATATGCAGCTCAGCCTCATGGGCCTGGGCATGCAGGATCGCTGGATGGATCGCTTCTTCAGCTAGAGGAGAACCATCAAGCGTGAGCAGGATTCGTTTGATCATATCGTTCCTCCACGCGTGCGCGGGATAGGAGTATCAAGACAACCCACGCAACATCCCCCTGATTCACCCACGCGGCACATTTATAAATTGGGTTCTGACCCAGGTGAGGGCTGAGAAATTATATCGCGCGGGGACGGATCACACAGCTTTCCCAGAGGGAGCTGAACCTCGTCATCTTGCCCATGTCTACACCCCTACCAGCCAAAATGGATAAGCTCCGGAATAATCCGGGGCCTATTTGAACGCAGATGAAAAGTGATCCGCTGGGCATGGGATGAGCTCCTATGCACCATCATCTGCTGGCCAGTGGTCGTCACGCCAGTCTTCAAATCGATCGCGCAAATTCTCTCTTCGATCGAAGCGGTTCTCACGCTTATCCCAGCGGTCTTCACGTTTATCGCGCCGATCTTCGAAACGGTCGAGAATATCTTCTAGATCGAATGTATTATCATGCCGGTCCTCCCATAGATCACGCACGTC
>JASFLN010000130.1:0-5293 GCA_050118075.1 Anaerolineales bacterium | reverse complement strand
TGGAGAAAACTCCAGGCCCTGTATTCGACGATCCTGTGTTTAGAACAAACCGAGGATCTTGCCCGTATCCAGATCGATATCGATATCCATGAAAGCTGGACGTGTGATCATGCCAGGCATGGTGCTCATCTTGCCCACCAGCGGGTAGATAAAGCCTGCCCCAACGCTTGCCCGAACTTCGCGGATCGGGACCGTGAAACCGGTTGGTACGCCCTTCAGATCGGGGTCATGGCTCAAGCTTAGGTGTGTCTTGGCCATGCAGATCGGCAGATTGCCGAAACCAGCCTTCTCATAATTCTCAATCTGTTTCTCAGCCATTGGCTCGTAAGTTACACCATCAGCCCCGTAAATCTCGGTGGCGATGGTTTCAATCTTCTTCTTGATCGGCCAATCCAGCGGATACAGGAATTCGAAGTCGCTGGGTTTTTCGCAGGCTGCGACAACAGCCTCAGCAAGCTTCTCCGCTCCAGCGCCGCCATCCGCCCAGTGCGTCGTGACCACCGAGTCCTCTGCGCCTTGCTCTATTGCATATTTGCGGATCAGCTCCCATTCGGCTTCCGTGTCCTCTTTGAATCCGTTCACAGCAACAACCACCGGGATTCCGAACTTCTTGGCGTTTTTAATGTGTGCACCAAGATTACCAAGACCTTTCTCAAGCAGTTCGAGATTTTCCTCTGTATATTCCTTCGCCAGAGGTGAGCCAGGTTTCACGGTGGGACCACCACCATGCATCTTGAGTGCTCGTACGGTAGCGACAAGCACAACCGTGTTCGGGATCAGACCTGAATAGCGGCACTTGATGTCGAAGAACTTCTCCATGCCGATATCTGCGCCGAATCCACTTTCCGTGATAACGTAGTCCGCCAGTTTGAGTGCAATCTGATCAGCGACAATGGATGAGTTACCATGGGCGATATTAGCGAAAGGACCAGCGTGCACGAGAGCCGGCTGTCCTTCGAGCGTCTGCATCAACGTTGGCATGATGGCATCTTTCATCAGCACGGTAACCGCACCTGCGATGCGCAGATCCTCAAGGGAAACCGGATCACCTTTCTTATCCAGTCCGATCACCACCTTGCCAAAGCGCTCACGCATATCTTTCAAGCTGGTTGTGAGCGCCAGGATGGCCATGATCTCGCTGGCTACTGTGATATCAAACCCGCTCTTGCGCGGGAAATTCTCGCTCAAGTCGGCGTCGTTCAAGCCGACTTCAATCTCTCGAAGCGAGCGGTCCGTGATGTCAACCACGCGGTTCCAGGTGATCGTCTCAGGATCAATATCGATGCGTTTTACACCACGTCTTTCCAGTGCCTCGTCGGATTGCCGCGATTCATGGTACAGACGGGTGTCTATCGCTGCCGAAACCAGGTTATGTGAAACCGTAATGGCATGAATATCACCGGTCAAGTGGAGGTTGAAATCCTCCATTGGAATGATCTGGCTGTAACCACCACCCGCAGCACCACCCTTAAGATTAAATGTCGGGCCCATGCTTGGTTGGCGGATGCAGCACATCACGTTTTTACCCAGACGGGTTCCCATCCCCTGTGTTAAACCCACCATTGTCGTGGATTTACCTTCACCCAGCGGTGTTGGCGTGATTGCCGTCACGTCAATGTACTTCCCCTGTGGTCGATCCTTGAGCTTCTCCAAGACATCTAGATGAATCTTGGATTTGTACTTGCCGTACAAATCCATATCATCTTCGGTTAGCCCAAGCTTATCGGCAATTTCACGAATCGGCCTAAGGTCTGCCTCCTGTGCAATTTCGATGTCCGAGGGTACCGGACGCTTCGGTTTGAGCACCATACGATCATCCTCCTGTTGTGCTGATGAGTCTGCGCCGAAAGATCGGCATAAATGTTTCCAACTTTTCTACTATGCATCGAATTTCGTCTGAGAGCAAGAGACGTTTTTCACAAAGAAGTTCGCAACCCGTAACATTTCTGTTTGTTCAAGGCAGAAATTACAGGCCACCCACCCTGCTTCTGGGAAGCCCGAAAAACCGTCCCGTACCCTGTGAATCGTGTGTCATGGCACGGATTTCGGGGGATTGGCACGAAATTTTTGACATTTATCCCCTACAGGTATTGCTTCTGTCACTACGCTTTTTGTGAACAAATTCACATACTAAGGATACAGGCAATCAATTGAATACGCTCGTTATACACGCAGCGACCTGAACCGATCACACGGTGTGACCGGCGAGGTCAAAATACGGCTGTTAGCCAGACAGCGAGGTGTCGAATGATCAAACCCGGCTCCAATGGATCCTTCCTCCACGAAGTCATGGCGGCGACCCCCGGTGGTGAGGCACTCAAGAGATGCCTCCAATGTGGTACCTGTGGTGGGTCCTGCCCATCAGGACCTGACATGGATCACACCCCCCGGGCTCTCTTCGCGATGATTGAAGCTGGTATGAGGGACGAGGTCTTACGGAGCAATACACCCTGGTTCTGCGTCTCATGCTATTACTGCACGGTACGCTGTCCCAAGGAAATTCCCATCACAGACCTCATGTACACACTTAAACGAATGGCCATCAAAGAGAAACTCTACGACAGCAGCGCCGCTCCAGATTGGTCAGAGAGCTTCATTGGCTTTGTTGAGACCTACGGTCGGAGCTTCGAAGTCGGTTTGGCCACCCGGTACCACCTCACGCACCAACCATTAAAGAAGGTGAGTCTGGGCTCATTTGCTCTCGGTATGTTGTCCAAGGATCGATTGGCCATCACACCGGAACGGATTGAGGGAATTGACCAACTGCGTGCAATCCTCAATAAAGCAAAAGAACTGGAGGCGGCACTATGAAATTCGGATACTATCCGGGATGCTCACTTGGCAGCACCGCCCGCCCCTACGATCTTTCGACACGCGCAATTGCTGAGCCTCTTGGCTTGGAACTTGTGGAGGTTGAGGATTGGAACTGCTGTGGGTCGATGGAATATTTTGCCATCAACGCAACAGCAGGCTACGCACTAGTCAGTCGAAATCTTGCGCTGGCTGCCAAACAGAACGGATACGAGAAACTGGTTGCACCTTGCAGCGCGTGCTACCTGAATCTACGCAAAGTTGACCAATACCTGGGGAAATACCCCCAGGTCAAAGCTCGCACGGATGAAGCGCTGGAAGCTGGTGGGCTTTCCTATGAGCCAGGATCAGTGAAAGTACGCCACCTGATCGACATCGTTGTGCAAGATGTCGGTTTCGAAGCGATTGCCGAGAAGGTGACCAAGCCACTGAAAGGTCTGCGGTTGGCCCCCTACTATGGCTGCCTCATCGCCCGACCTGATCTGGGTCAGGATTCAAGCCTCGACGATCCAGAATATCCGACTCACATGGATAAGCTGCTCAACGTGCTTGGAGCCACCGTCGTGGATTTCCCGCTGAAAACACACTGCTGCGGGGGACACATGACACAGGTCAGCGCCGAGACGGGCTATGAATTGATCCGCAGGCTGCTGCAAAACGCCAGCGAGTACGACGCTGACGCGATCGTCACACTCTGCCCGATGTGCCAGCTTAACCTGGATGCCTACCAAACAAACATCAATAAGCACTTTGGCACATCCTTCAATCTACCCATTCTCTACTTCACACAGATGATTGGTTTGGCAATCGGTCTGGAGCCTAAAGAGCTGGGCTTGGGGAAGGAAATTGTCCCATCGGCTCCGGTGCTGGCAAAGATTGGCACCGAGATCGAGACCGAAGCGCCACTGCGCGGCAGAAAGAAGCGGGATGACAAGTCCCTGCCGATGCCGAACGTAGAAGCGGAGGGTTAAACATGAGCGAAAAAGTTGGCGTATACATCTGCCACTGCGGCAGCAACATCGCAGGCATGGTCGATGTTGAAGAACTCTCTAAGTGGGCCGGCGAGAACCTTGATGATGTCGTCGTCTCACGCGATTACAAGTTCATGTGCTCTTCGCTCGGCCAGGAATTGATCGAAGAGGATATCAAGAAGGAAGGCTTGACGCGCGTCGTCGTGGGTGCATGTTCCCCGCATCTGCATGAAAAAACCTTCCGGAATGCATGCGAAAAAGGTGGCCTTAATCCTTATCTCTGCCAGATGGCAAGTCTGCGTGAGCAAATCTCCTGGGTCTCCACAGATGAAGGCCTGGCAACGGACAAGGCCAAGGCAATGATTTCAGGTGCAGTGGAGCGCGTAAAACTGCATGAGGAACTGCAACCGACTGAAGTGCCGGTGAATCCCCACACATTGGTAGTCGGTGCTGGGATTGCTGGAATCCAGACAGCACTTGAAATGGCCGATGCAGGCCATCCGGTCTACCTGGTCGAGCGCGAACCGTCGATTGGCGGTCACATGGCCCAATTCGACAAGACCTTCCCGACACTCGATTGCGCAGCCTGTATCCTGACACCAAAAATGTCCGACGTGGGAGACCACCCGAACATCACATTGCTTTCGTACACCGAAGTCGAGGAAGTCAGCGGTTTTGTCGGCAACTTCCATGCACGGATTCGGAAGAAGGCACGCTTCGTGAACGAGGATGACTGCACGGGGTGCGGCATCTGCATCGACAAATGCCCCAAGAAGGTCGTGGATGATGTCTTTGAGGCTGGTCTGGGGTATCGGAAAGCGGTCTACCGCCCCTTCCCACAAGCTGTTCCAAAGTACCCCGTAATCGACACCGAGAACTGCATCTACTTTGAGCGCGGTACCTGTAAAGCTTGTGAGAAATTCTGCCCCACAAACGCGATCGACTTTGAGCAAGAGGACACCTATCTCGATCTGGATGTGGGCAACATCGTGCTCGCAACCGGTTACCAGGTCTTCGATCCAAGAAAGATCCCACAGTATGGATATGGCCGGCTAGCGAATGTCTTTACCAGTCTAGAATTCGAGCGCCTCTGCAATGCCGCCGGACCAACGGAAGGTAAAGTGGTGCTCAGAGACGGGGTCACAGAACCCAAATCGGTGGCGATTGTCCACTGTGTGGGCAGCCGTGACGAACGCTTCAATGAACACTGCTCAGCGATTTGCTGTATGAGTGCGTTGAAGTTTGGACACCTTGTGAAGGAGAAGACCGGTGCAGAAGTTTACTCCTTCTACATTGACATGCGCACGATCGCGAAAGGCTATGAGGAGTTCTACGATCGCTTGCTCGAAGAGGGCATGCACTTCATCCGTGGACGGGTCGCGGAAGTGACCGACGCCGCCAGGCTTCCCGGAGAGGAAGGTATGTTGATCGTACAGGCTGAGGATACGCTGCTTGGAAAACAGCGCCGTGTCCCTGTCGATATGGTGATCCTTATGGCTGCCCTCGAACCA
>JASFLN010000129.1:0-5323 GCA_050118075.1 Anaerolineales bacterium | reverse complement strand
CTTTGGCCAGCGCGGATCTTGAGGCCAAAATTTCGCCACGCTGGTTATCTATGCGAGCCATATCCAACCAGTTGGCAGGCTCATCAGGTGATTTAGATGTAATCAGGCGTTGTGCCTCAATTGCGTCATCGAATTCACCCGCTTGCTCAGCTGCACGTTTGAAAATTTGCAGTGCATCCTGGGAATCTGGATAGAGTTCCAAAGCTTCGCGTGCGATGTCAAGAGACTTCCTTCGATCGCCAGCAAGTGCGTGAGTTTCTGACAATGCCGAAAGCAACTCGATGGAAGTTGGGAAAGAGGGTTTGGCTTTTTCCAGTTGTGTCAGCGCGAGGGTAAGCTCGCCAATCTGCACTGCGGCATTTGCAAATCCGACAACCGCATCGAGGTAGTGCTCCTGTTCGGCGTCCTTGGTAGCTTCAAGATAACGAAGGAAATGTTTTGACGCCGATTGATACTTCGTCTGTTTCAACTCAGAAACGCCCAGCCAGTAATTCAAACCCGAGTCGGTTATTCCGTTTGCCTTCGCTTCGGTCAACAGTTTGCTGGAACGTTCAAAGTCGACTTCTGAAGATCCAGCGGTAGCCAGGAGCCGCCCGACGTAATAGGCTGAATCCGGTCCTAAATCTTCAGGAGCAGACTTTAGTACGGATAATGCATGCTCTTGATCCCCAAGTTGTTCATACGTTTGTGCTAGTTGTTCAGCAGCTTTCCAGTTCGCTGGTTCAGCGGCAATGATTGTTTCGAGCGTGTCCCGAGCTTCTTCATGGTGGCCAAGGATGTTGAGCAATTTAGCGTGTTCCATTTGCCAATCGACGTTAGCTGGATTGATCGAGACGGCAGTGCGGGTGTGTTCTAACGCCTCTGCATTGTGTCCGAGGGTATTCAGCCACTGTGCCCGTGCCATGTGCAATCCTGCATGATCCGGGTTCGATCGCAGTCCATCTTCAAGGGTATGGCCGGCTTGCTCTGGTTCACCTATAGCTTGCAAGTTTGAAGCGAGTGCAATCCAAGCATCAGCGTTCTCAGGAGATCGCTCCGTTACCTTTGTCAGGACGGTTTTTGCCTGGGCATGCTCACCCGATGCAGTCAATGATCTGCCAAAAAGCACCAGCCCAGGCACGTGCTCAGGGTCGATTTCCAAGATCCGGTTGGCCGCGTCGATTGCTATATCAGGCTTGCCTGCAGCCAGCGCGCATTCCCCAAGTTCGATGCTCTTTTCAACGTCATGAGCAGCCACAGGCTTCCAGTGATCCAGGGCTGTTTCTGGTTCGCCGCGCTGTTCATATGCGGAGGCCAGCAATTCGTGGATATCGTTGTCGTTGGGGTCGAGCGTGACTGCGATGTTTGCTTCTTGAATCGCATTTGGAATGTCGCCAATGCTGTATAGAAGTGCAGCCAGTGACGCCCTCAGGTCTGCGCGTGCAGGCTGATGTGCAATAAGTTGCTCAAATACTTGGATCGCTTGTACCTGGAATCCAAGGATCTGCAACCCTTCGGCGAGACGAAGGTACCAATCCTCGGAAGAAGGTGATGCCTCAGGAGCCTGTTGAGCAGCCTGATTTAGTTTTTTACCGGCGGTGTGTGTGTCTTGAATAGCAAGATAGATCAGCCCAGAAGCGATGTTCTCTTCGAAAGTGTCCCCTTCTCGTACGAGGTTCAGACCATCTTCATAGCGCTCGAGTTCGAGCAAACTAATTGCGGTCAGACTCCTACGTAGAGATGAGGGATCTGCTTCCAGCGCTTGCTGGCGCGCTTCGGCTTCCAGCACAGGATCTTGATCTTCCTTAGCTATTTCAGCCAGTCGGTCAGCGACTCGCGCGGTTTGAGCTGTGGATATTTCCCATGCCCTTCGAATCGCTGAGTGGGCATCATCCAACCGACCCAGTTTACTCAGGATGAGTGCATCGTTTGAGGCGCGGTCAACGGTTGCACCTTGATCTGGTTGGAAGACATCGGACAACTCAATGAGTTCCTCTCTCAAGATCTTATGGAGGTTGGGCTCACACTCCACCCAGGGCAGAAATTGAAATGCTAACGATGTTTTGATTGCCAGGATCTCAATGGCTGCTTCCTCTGCAGACATATATGCAAGCAGTGCGTTGGCAATTTGTTTGCCTAAAGTGGGTGCAGGATGCTTAGCGACCGTCTCAAAAAGGGGTATGTGGTCGGAGAATTCTGGCCACGCACAGACAAAGGCGTGCTGCCATTCAGTAGAGGCTCCCAACATGAACTCGATCAGTCCCGATGCGCCGGCATCGCGATCGATCCGACACAACTCCAACGCCTGCTTTGCAGTTGTTTGGAGCTTGGTGGAGCCCGATACTTCGTTTGCGTCCGTGCCTTTATCAAGTGCATCCGAGAGGCTCGCAGCACCCAGAGAGAGTGCCGCAAGCAGGGAAGGGAACAACGCCTGTCCTCCAGAGCCTTCTACAGCCCTTTTAAGGAATTCTGGCTCCTGTAACGCCTCCCAGGCAGGTGGGACACGTAAAAGCCGCTCTACGCTCGTATGCGCGGCTTCTTCGCCAAGATGCTCTTTGAGGAAAGAGATAGTGTCCGCGTCTTTGTACATATAGGCGCCTCTTCTCAAGGTCAAATAACCCAGTTAATCTGTTGGATAATCCAATAACCGGCAGACATCAGTGCGATACCCAGCGAGATGAGAAAGATTCCAATCCCACTCGCGGTGCGCACCAGCTGGTTTATCGATGCGACGAGTTCTGTCGCGCCATTAACCAGCCCTGTGACTTCCTGGGCGAGGCCTTTCTGGCCTAAACGCGCGGTGTGTGCGGTCAGCGTGCGGATTTCACGTGAGTATCCACGACTGATCAGCACCAAGGCTCCAATCAATACTAGAAGGAAGCCAAGCACAAATACGGCGGCGGAGATAATAATTTGGACGTCAGTAAAACTTAGGGGAATCATTTTCGCCTCCAGCTGCATAGGATCTGGAGGCGAAGGGTGCAATTACTATGCCATTGTGAGGCTTTTTATTCTTTTTTCGATTTAGCTCGAATGTCAGGTGGCAAATGTGCCAGGTCGATCATCTCTTCATCGCAGAACAAGGAAGCACGTTCAATAACGTGTCTCAGCTCACGTATGTTGCCTGGCCAGGAGTGGGCTTTAAGCGCGTCGATGGCGCGCGGTGTAATCCCCTCGATATTGCTCCCGACGCGCATGTTGATTTGCCGCAGGAAATTCCCTGCAAGAGCAGGGATATCGCCAATTCGGTCACGCAGAGGTGGGAGGTGCAGGTCGACGACTTTCAAGCGGTAGTACAGATCTTCTCTGAACTCGCCATCCGCGATCATGGCCTGCAAATCGCGGTTTGAGGCAGCTAGAATTTGCACATCCACTACGATCTCCTTGACACCGCCTACACGTCTGAATTTGTGCTCATCGAGCATGCGAAGGAGCTTGGCTTGCATTTCTGGCTTGGTTGAAGAAATCTCGTCCAGGAAGAGAATACCCCCATCGGCGATCTCAATGAGTCCGGGTTTCTTCTTTTGTGCACCCGTGAAAGCACCAGCTTCGTGACCAAATAGCTCGGACTCAATCATCGTATCGGGGAGTGCGGCACAGTTGATCGGTATGAATGGCTTATCCGATCTCGGACTGATATTGTGGATTGTACGGGCCAGCACCTCTTTGCCAGTGCCAGTCTCACCTGTGATCAACACAGAAACGGCTGCCGAGGCGGCTCGTTCCGCTTCGTGCATGACCTGCTGCATTGCCTGTGTTTCACCGATGACCATTTCAGTGTCAGCGGTTGAAGTGCGCCTTAATAAGTCCAGCTCCCTGCGCAGTGAAACGATTTCCGAGGAGTGCTCAACAGCTTGAAGCAACCGTTCAAGATCAAGAGGTTTCTGCAGGAAGTCGAGAGCTCCCTTTTTCATCGCCTCTACAGCAGTATCCACCTCGCCAAAAGCTGTGATCAGGATGACCGGTGGGCGCGGGTTCTCCATTGCCAGGCGGTCAAGCAGTGAGAGTCCCGATCCATCCGGAAGCATCACGTCCAGCAGGACGATATCAGCCGCAGCGGTGTCAATGACTTGATTAGCTTCCTCCAGCGTACCGGCTTCTAAAGCTTCATACCCTCCATCGGTGAGTGCCTCGCTGATAAAGTTACGAGCAGTTTCTTCGTCGTCAACGATGAGAACCGTTGCGGTCATACCTTACTCCTGATCCTTGTTACTTTCGTAGACAGGTAAGTGGATTGTAAATACTGTGCCGGCATCGGGAAAACTTTCGACCTGGATCGTCCCCCGATGGGCGGTCATGATGCGCCGACTGATCGCCAGCCCGAGACCGGTTCCATCTTTCTTGGTGGTGAAGAACGGATCGAAAATTCGATCGATTTTGTCGGGAGGAATTCCGGGACCCGTGTCGGCGACCTTTAGTTCGATGGCTTCGTCGTGTGAGCCTTCAATCTTGGCGATGTTAATCGAAAGTGTGCCACCCTCGGACATTGCTTCAAGGGCATTGCTGATGAGGTTGACGAGCACCCGTTCTAATGTGCGCGGATCTGCGGAGGCGAGAGGGGTTTCCGGGTCGTAAGAGGTATGACAGCGCACAGCAGATTGGTTGAAACGTGGCATCCAGCGGGCGAGGATGCGGTCCATCGCCTCTGGAAGATCAAGCGGTTCCATCTTCAATTCCAGAGGGCGGGCAAAGAAGAGCACATCGCTCATCAACTGGTCCAGGCGCACACATTCGGTCCGGATCCGGTCTAAAGCCTCATATTGGGGATGCTCTTTTCCGAGCCGGGAAGCGATCAGCTGGACACCGGTTGAGATGTTGTTGATCGGGTTGCGGACCTCGTGGGCGAAGATCGCGGTGACCTCACCAAGTAGCGCTCTCTGTGCCAAAATCTCCGTCTGGTCTTCAATCGCCTGTTGCTCGGATTGATCGCGTAAAACCACCAATAAGCGAATCTCTTTTCCGGCACCGACCGGAACCGCCCGTAGATGTATTGGGAGCGGGGTTCCATCACGATGATGGAGGATGAGCTTGGATCGTTCGGCTTCTCGCTTGTGACCCAGTGCATCCAGCAAGGAAGCCGTTACATCCTCAGGACCCACTAAGACGTCTTGTATCGATAGTCCGATGACTTCATTGGGTTGGAAACCTAGCAGCCTTGCGATCGAAGAATTCGCTCGCAGAATATTCAAATCTTGATCGATCGTGATCAGTGTGTCAGAAATGGCTTCATACTGGTGGTCAAGCTCTGCCATCAGCACTCCCAGCGAAGTCTCTTTTTCGGATTGTGCGGAGCGCAGTTGGCCGATTTGGAGAGCGTAATGGCAGAGATTAGCTACGATGTCGA
>JASFLN010000128.1:0-5359 GCA_050118075.1 Anaerolineales bacterium | reverse complement strand
TCAGGCACGTGCCGAGCTGGAAAATCTAAAAGAAGCAGCTACAACAAGTTTTACAAAGGTTCGTGATTATATCTTCGAACTGCGCCCTATGATGCTAGACGACCTCGGCCTTGTTCCCACCGTACGGCGTTATACGGAAGCATTCCGGGAGAAGACCGGTCTGGATATTTCGATGCTCAATACGGGGGTCGAACGCAGGCTTGAGCCCCATCAGGAAGTTGTGATGTTCCGGGCGATCCAGGATTTGCTGGCCAACGTGCGCGATCACGCCCAGGCAACACAAGTAAAAGTCATGATTGATATTGGTGAGACCACAGCCAGAGCAGCGGTGGAAGATAATGGTCGTGGTTTCGATCCTGAAATCTTGGAAGCAGAAGAGGCTGAAGATCTGACCATCAATCAAATGATGGATAAAGTCGAGCGCTTGGGGGGAACGATGGAGGTCGACACAAAACCAGGTGAAGGCAGCCGCATCACCATTACATTGCAATCGACGTCTGGGTAATCAGCGCATTTATTGAATCAAGATTTATTGCCCACTTTGAATACTTTACGACCGTGACCAGAGTACCCTCGGAAATTGGTCCTATTGAAAGCCGAGTCTGGTGTGTCTATAATTACAACTGCCTTGTAACAAAAAATAGGCGAAATCGTAACGAAAGGAGGTGAGGTGAATGCTGTTTGCTCCGAAAGAAAAGGGTCAAGGTTTGGTCGAGTATGCATTAATCCTTGTTTTGGTCGCTGTTGTTGTGATCGTCATTTTAGCATTGCTCGGCCCGGCCATTGGCAACGTATTCAGCAACATTGTTTCGAATATCTAGTCGATCGATTGGCCGGATGACGGGGGAACAAATCGACATCCCGTTAATCGCACAGGAGCCCTATTGACGATGATAGGGCTCCTTGTGTAAGGGAAATGTAAGCAATGATCCGGCACACCTATGTTAAAGTTAGCATAACTTGACTTTTAATGTCAGGCGGGTATGATACGCGCAACTTGAGCTCTCGCTCAGCGTGATCCTTGCCGTCTTAAAAGGAGGCTCCATGCGCCGTCCACGAATTCTCATCTTATTTGCGCTCATTCTTTTATTGGGCGCAGCTGCAGCTTATTTTCTGCTATCAGGTGGTGGCGGAGATGAGCCACAGGAAGCCCAGGCAACGCCTGAATTTGCCAGCGATGTTGTCTTTGTAGCCATAGCGGCTCAAGATATCGCGCGTGGTGCTGACATCCCTGAAGATGGCATTGTGATGTCCCGCATGCCAGCTAATATGGTCGTCGAGACCATGATCAGCGGTCCAGATGAAGAAGGCATCCGCACACGGGTAGTGGGGAAGATCGCACGACAGGATATTGGTCGTGGAGTCCCGATTACTGAGGCTATGCTCACCGATCAGACCGGTGACCTGCTAGCTGGGGGTTCGGATGCCTCCCTGGCGATCCCGCCTGGATACACTGCTATCGCGGTGCCGATGTCACGCCTGACCGGTGTGGCTTACGCTATTCAGACCGGTGATGTGATTGACGTGCTCATCTCGATGATGTTTGTAGACGTAGATCCGGATTTCCAATCGTTGTTACCAAACGCTGTCACCGTCCTTGCTGCACCAGGTGGTACCGAAGAATTCCCCTCCCCGAGTGTTACTGGAGATGTTGGGGCAACCACGAAGAAGGATGAAGAGACAGAGACGGAGTCTGAGTATAAACCGTTAGGTAAGATCATCGATGAGGAACGTACGGGACAACCTATGCACGTCGTTCCACAGGAAAATCAGCGTGGGCGTGTCGTCACTCAGCGGATTGTGGATAGCGCCCGCGTACTGCACGTCGGCACATTCCCTCTGGAAGGTGTACAGACTGTCCAGCCAACGGCTGAGACAGAAGAGGGCGTCGGGGCACCACCTCCACAGGAGGGCCAGGCTGTTCAACCCCAGATTGAGGACCCGGATATAATCACCTTAATCGTGACGCCTCAGGATGCTCTGGCGTTGAATTGGGCAATGAAGGTCGGAGCGGATGTGACCTTCACGCTGCGTGCCCCGAACGACGGTGAAGCTACAGAGACAACCAGTGTCACCCTACAGTACCTGATTGACAGCTATGATGTGACAGTTCCCACGAAGCTGCCGTATCAGCTTGAACCACGTGTGGATGAACTTGTCCAACCGCAGCTGTCGAACGATCGACCAGCGGCACAACCGCAGCAGTAATGAAGGATTAAGTAGGTGTTGGTTTTGAGGTTTGAGGAGATCTTTAATGACCGATAACGCGGAGGACACGATCCGCGTCCTGATCGTGGATGATATCGCTGAAACACGCGAGAATATTCGTAAGCTGCTCCAGTTCGAATCCGATGTGGTTGTGGTTGGGGCGGCTCGAACCGGGATCGAGGCGATCGACGTCGCCCGTGAGACCGAGCCTGATGTCGTCATCATGGATATCAACATGCCAGACATGGACGGCATCGAGGCGACCGAAGCGATGCTGCGAGATGTGCCTTTCGCTCAGATCGTCATGCTTTCGGTGAACAATGATTCGGACTACGTTCGACGGGCGATGCGCGCTGGCGCACGTGACTTTCTGGCCAAACCTCCTTCCGGCGATGAATTGATCTCCACAATCCGCAGTCTATCCATCCTTGCACATGAGCAAAAGAGCAAGATTTCCTCGCCTCTACCTCAGGTCTCAGTTCAGGGTCCTGGCGGTAGGGGTTACACTGGCCCGCTTCGCCCTCAGGGCAAGATCATCGCTGTATACAGCCCCAAGGGTGGCGTCGGTTGTACCATGCTGGCCACAAATCTGGCGGTGGGATTGGATACGGATGATACGCCTTCAGTACTTGTAGATGCATCCTTGCAGTTTGGGGATGTGGCGGTAGCGCTTAATCTCCAGGTAAAGAACAGCTTCAGCGATCTCGCAACGCGGTCTGAGGAATTGGACCCTGAGTATGCAGAGGGTGTTCTACTCCGTCATGATAGCGGGATTCGCGTCCTTGCCGCACCGCAACGCCCTGAGATGGCTGATGAGGTTTCCGCCAATCAAGTGCGCAAGGTTCTGCAGTTCTTCAAACAACACTTTGCTTACGTGGTCGTGGATACCAGCTCGACGATGGATGATATCACTCTGGCTGTTCTGGATGTCGCAGATAATTTAGTGACCATAGCTACGCCGGAGATCCCGTCGATTAAAGACACCCGACTGTTGTTTGATTTGTTAGGCGTGCTCGAGTTTCCTAAAGAGCGGATCTTCTTCGTACTGAATAGGACGGATCGTCGATCTGGGATCACTGCGGAAGCGGTATCTGAGAATCTGAAGGTGTCTGTCGACGGCGAAATTCCACTTGATGAGAAAGCGGTTACTGCCTCAATAAATCGAGGCGCGCCGTTGTTGATCAACGACCGATCCAATCCCGTCGCGAAAGCAATCATCAACCTGCTTGGTGCACTCAAAGAGAGATTGGTCGCCGAGGCAGATGTTGGGGAAGAAGAAGAAGAACCTGAACATTCACGGCTATTTAGTAGGTAGCGAGGCTCATTGATGATGGGGCAACTTGTGCACCATCAAGGAGAGTGAACCGTGTCGTTATTGAAACGAATCGAACAAGGGCAAACTGAGGGCGGAAATAAAGTCCCAGCACCAAGCTCAAACGATGTTCCCGCACAATCGGGAGGCACATCACGGTTGAGTAATATCTCCGCGAAACGGGTTTCTCCTCCTGGCTCATCTCAACGTGATACCTACTATGACCTCAAGACTCGTGTGCAGAACAAGCTGCTCGCTGAGTTGGATCCTTCCATGGATGTCAGTCAGACAGCCGAGGTTAGGCAGACGATTGAGGAATTGTATGAGAACATTCTGGCAGAAGAGAAAATTGTTCTCTCAAGGCCTGAGAGACGCAGGCTTTTTGAACAGATCGTGGCAGAGATTTTGGGCCTCGGACCGTTGGAGCCTCTTCTCGCAGATGACTCGATCACAGAAATCATGGTCAATGGCGCAAAACAGATCTACATCGAGCGCGCCGGTAAGCTCCACCGGGAGCCGGCGACTTTCGAGAGTGACGATCACCTCATGCGTATCATTGACCGCATCGTCGCACCACTCGGCCGTCGCATCGATGAATCAAGCCCTTATGTTGACGCCCGCCTCACCGATGGTTCCCGTGTAAACGCGATCATCCCACCGATCTCCCTGGTCGGACCCACATTGACCATCCGAAAATTCTCCGCAGATCCGATCACAGTCGATCAGTTGATTGAGTGGGGTACGATCACGCCCGAGGCGGTTGAGTTCTTGAAAGCTTGTGTAGTTTCAGCGATCAACATGGTCATATCCGGAGGTACAGGCTCGGGCAAGACGACCATGCTGAACGTGATGTCGCAATATATTCCTGGTGACGAGCGAATTGTCACCATCGAGAACGCCGCCGAGCTTCAGCTGAGGCAGGAACATGTGGTGACGTTAGAGTCGCGCCCTCCCAACATTGAGGGTCGCGGTGAAGTTACGATTCAAAACCTCGTGGTTAACTCCTTGCGTATGCGTCCCGACCGCATCATCGTTGGAGAGATTCGTGCGGAAGAGGCGCTGGACATGCTTCAGGCGATGAACACCGGTCACGAGGGGTCGATGACTACAGCCCACTCCAACAGCCCGCGAGATACGTTGGCACGTGTTGAAACCATGACCTTAATGGCGGGCATGGATCTGCCGGTGCGAGCGATCCGTGAACAGATCGCTTCCGCGCTGGAAGTCGTCGTACACCTTGAGCGTTTACGGGATGGTACCCGAAAGGTCACCAACATTTCTGAGATCCAGGGTATGGAAGGTGACGTCATTACGATGACGGACATCTTCGTGTTTGAACAGACCGGCTTCGAGGATGGAAAAGTGATCGGTCGATTGCGACCGACGGGCTTGAGACCTCGATTCATTGATAAGGTCGAGGCAAGCGGTATTAACTTGCCCGCATCTATCTTCGGTGTCGGTGAGAGAGTTAGGTACTAAATCATGGATCCACAAACCATCTTACTCATCGGTGGTGGTCTAGGCGGTCTTCTCCTGGTCGTTGGTTTAGCCATGACGTTGCTGGGAGAGCGCAGTGTGGTTGAGGAGCGTCTGGGTCGCTACTCCGAAACCGGTGTCGTATCAACGGGGCATGCTGAGGCCGAAGGTCCGCGCAGTTCGTTTCTGACCGATTTCCTCAGCAACTTGGGCGAGGGTACGGACACATTTGATAATATCTCTAAAAACCTGGCACGCGCCGACCTGAAATTCCGACCGGCTGAGTTTATCGCACTGATCGTTATTTCGAGTATTGTCGTTGGGCTGATTGGTTTAATCATTAGCGGATACTCAATTTTCTTT
>JASFLN010000127.1:0-5372 GCA_050118075.1 Anaerolineales bacterium | reverse complement strand
CGAAGAAGCCACCACATTGACTATCGAAGAGTTCACGGAGATCTTCCAGGATCCCGATACGGACGTCTGCATTTACACATCCATGGAACTGTGGCCGAATCCTTAATCACAAAGCCCCGGCATTTATAAAGTACTGGGGATATTGAATCAGAATAATCCTACGGAATCATCCAGCAAGGAACAAGCCTGCCGCCTACTCCTCGACTTTAAAACCCTCACTTACATCGAAACCGAACTCCCAGGTATCGATCCAGCTCTCATAACCGATTGTTCCTTGGAAATACTCCATTGCCGAATCAAAGGGGGCAAGCACAGCCATCCTCAAACCTGAATCAATATTCACAATCGCCGCGATCGTATCCGGCTGTTCAGGCACAGGTTCAGTTTGCAGATAGGTCTCAATAACTATCTTTTGGAGATCCGCGAATAACCGCTCGAATTCATACTCGTGCTGCGGCTCAGCAATTTCCACAACCACATAGAACTCTTCGTCATCTTCAGGCAGAGTGCCGAAATCGACCATGAGAAGCTCGGCTTTCTGTGCCGTCAGTTCGCTTTCGAGATTTTGAGACCAGAGAGCGTAATCTGATTTCTTCAGCCAGTTACCTAAATCCGTTCGGCTTAGAAATATGAGCAGGAGGGTTGCAAATATGGATAGGATCGTCAAGGGAAGCCGTAAACTTGAGCCGCGTGAGCGCATATCAACCCCTCCTCACTGGAAAGATCTGTCCGAAGGCAGTTACCTAATCCTGTCACAATTGAGGGTTTTCTTCAAGCGTTTCTGGCGCATACTGCCAGCAAATGGTTATGGCAACCGGGGATAAGATTCTTGCCTCGTTGAGTCCCTAGAATATTGACCTTGCCGCCAAGATCTAAGTCCCACTCCAACCACCGCCCCTAATCCCACAACAACAAGGAAGACCACCCCCATCAACACATACCCAAGCAGCGCCAAGAAATCGACGACGCCGCTGTCCGCTGGGTTCGGCGCCGGGAAATCGATCAACACCCAGAGCAGTTCTCCAGCAGCAGCCCAGAGCAGGAAACCAAGCGCTGCAATGGAGCCACCAATACGGGCAGCCTGAAATGGAGTCAATTCACCATCGGCAATGAGTCGGCGCCCCAATAACGCGGCGATAACACCGGTCAGTAGGGCGGGCAGGAGCAGGATGTAAAGGAAAAGATAGACGTCAAACGGGGTCCCCGAGCCATCGGCGATCAACCCATCACTGCGCAGGAGCAGAATGTAGAAGAAAGCGACCAGAATTGCAGAGCCAAACGCTGCTGCACCGAATGCAATTGCGGCGAAAAGCCCGGGGTAGTCATGGGCAGTATCACGCATAGTCTGCGGCTCCTTCACCAGGAAAGATATCCACATAAAGAAAATGCGTCAATAGGAGCCTATAGCCAACGCGTTAGGATCAGATTTGGTTTCCTCCCGCCAGGTCAGATATGCGATCATCCCACCGAGTAGTGCATACATCCCCAACAGCGGCCAGGAAACCATCGTGACAATCAACATGTTGAACCCAAACTGCTCTAACAATCCGATCGACTGCGTCTCTCCCAACCAGGAGTGAGTCCCGGTGAGATAGGCAGCCGAAATCGCGGTGGCGATCAACAGGTAAAACAGCAAGGGACCAAAGTAAATCGCGAAGAAGAGCAATTTACGAATCGAAACGTCTAGATTCTCATCACGCTTGATCCTCCACAAAAGTCGGTGTTCGAGGAAGACCACACCGGTTACGATAAGAGGTGTCACCAAGTAAAGTATGATTCCGATCATCTGTAACTTACCATTGACTTAGTGAACAATGTTACTGAACATCACTCCATCAACTTCTCAAGAAAACAGCTGAACTTGCATGCTCTTTGCTTTGTACACTCAGAAAATATTCTTGTTACCCAGGATCGTCTCGAACTGACAAGGATGTGGACTCCAACGGCTTGCCTTCGGTGCAGTCGTCAGCCGGCAAGTCAATCATGCCTCCATCCCTTTGGATCCCTTTGAACGCTGCATCAACATCGCTCTGCTCCGCAACCATCAGCAAGCTGATGGATGCCAGACTAATACTTATTCACAGACCTTTATGCGGAGTCCGAAGGCTTATCTCTAGTCCCACCCATACCAATATACACACAACGTCTCTTCCCCATTCGGTCCTATCGCCACGCGCTGATAATCATCATTCCTTTCGACCTCGTAGCTTCTGAGCAGATCCAAACCTCGCAGCGCCTTCATCCCATTTGCTCGACTCACGCTGAAACTCTGCCAGCTGCGATCCTCTTCCTGCTGCTGAAGCTGATCGAGCGTGCAGGCTAGCTGTGGAAGCAGCTCTTCCTGTACTCCTATCGGAGCTTCGCGGGCGAAAGAAGCCAACCGAGGTACGGCATCGGTCGAGAGCGAGACCAAGTAGGGCACGTCGATCTGCTCGCCATTCTTATAACGCTCAATGTTGCGCTCAACGATGAACGCATCAATGCTCAGGATCGCCATCGTGAGGACAAAACCCAGACCTGCCAGGAAAGAGAGCGGCGCGATGCGCCGAAGCCGGCTGATGAAGAGCAGTACGACAAACGTGACCAGCAAGGCAGCCAGCCAGGGAATGAAGATGTGTGTGTAAGTTCGCAAGCGGGTAAAGCCGTAGGCGTTTTCATACAGGAGCAATCGCTGCAGCGCCGATACCAGCATCACGCCCAGCATCCCAACGAGCAGAGCACTTATCACATTGAAACCAGCCTTTTGAACATCGCTCTCCCGCTTTGAGAAGTAGCCGAGCAGCAGGATCATGCCCAGGCTGAGGAACGCAACCGTGACAAGCTCGCCGAAACCCCTGCGCGCATACTCGCTGTACGTATATCCAGCCGCAGTGATGTTGGCTTCCCCACCAAAGAAATATCGGAATTGGACCATCACAAAGAGCAGAAAGAGAATGTCTACGGCCCCCAGGATGATCGCTGATTCGGTGAACCCCAGAAACGGCTTGATAAGCGGTTTATCTTCACCATGTAATCGGCGCTCATGCGGATCGATCAAGGCAGCCACAAGCGCTCCCAGACTGACCAGCGCGGCTATGACTGCGTAAAATATGCGTGCAAATGTCTCAAGCAGCCAATCGATATTCAACCATTTGAGCGCTTTCTCAACCAGATCTCCAAAAATCGCATCCGCAGCGGCCAGCAGTGCGGTGAAGAGGATCAGCGCTGGCAGCGCCAGCAGCACCCCGCGCAGCACAGCTGCCCAACGGCTGCGCGCCTTACCTTCACCAACGGACTGTCGCCAGGCGGTTGCGGCGGTCGCCCAGGGCCGCAGCCAGGTCTCGATGGGCACCCAAACAAGCGCGAGGGTAAAATCGAGCCAGCCAAAGCGCGCCAGCATACCCGCACGAAACGTGCGGATCCAGATGGCGAAAAAGATTACCGCACCGGCTACACCCAGGAACGCAGTGAACGGTTCAGCCCTGAAAATCGTCATCCAGGAAAGGAAAAGGATCGGCAGCCCGAGACCGATCTCACCCTTGCTCGGCTGCACGTTTTCAATATAGGCAGCTGCAAGGAGTCCCACCATACTGAGCGTCACCCAGAGCGGAAAGGAGATCCCCAGTGGGTGATCGAAGAATAGAATCTCCACAGCCAGGCCCAAAGCTAACGCGATCAGTGAGATCGGTAGGACATGCTGCAGCTTGGTGCCCAGTGAAGGCCCAGTGCTGGTGAACTTTTCATTTTCGGCTTCGGTCATCGCTGCCTCCATTACGAATGGGCCGGCGAGAGGTGCAGGAGGTGAACGTCTGGACTGAGTCTACATCCGGGGCGCACCTCCCGCCGGTCGTTTACCCCACGATCATCGGACAAAAAGCCTCTCAAAGCCTATCGAGGGACTCTCAGGATAGGTTTTGATAGGGATTATGAGAGAAAGGAATAGGGAATAGGGATTAGGAGATCAGGGATTAGGGATTGGGGATCAGGAGGGAAGGCAGTCGAGGATCAGTATTCCTGAGTGCCTAATCACTGGGTGCCTGAACCCCTGTTCTCATGGATTCCGCCCGGTGATGCGCTCGACGTACTCTACCCCACCGGTGCAGGCTTCCAGATCCAACAGCGCCTGCTTTACATTCGTCCAGTTCAGGTCCTGCCGGCTGAAGTACACGTCATCGACGGCTTCAAAGAGGCAGCCCGGACCGGCGTTATAGTTCGCCAGCGTGAAGCGCCAGAGGTCAGCATAGGAGGCTACTTCACCTGGTGCGCTGCGGTAGGTCTGCCGCACAATCTCACCCGTTTGGGCGCAGTTCGCCATGAGCAGATCACCAAACAGGTCCACACTCTGTTCGGCTTTATCGAGGTCGATCCCGTTCGGACAGGTCGGGCAGCTTACGTCGGCTTGAATCGCCAGCGCGCCGCGCAGCAATGCTTGCTCCTCCTCGCCGATCTCGTGGTAGCTGTATTCGCAGTAATCCTCCGCCAGCACAACAGGACACAATTGCTCGTAAAAAGAGATGTTCCACAACAAAAGTGTATCCGTGCCCTCAGGATGCAGCCCACCGAGACCGTATTCGGCCAGGTTGGGGAAACTCCCCGGCCAGAACTGGCTCTCCTGGGAGAAGATCCTTTTCAGCAGTCTGGCCGGCAACCCTGTCTCCGATGAAACATGAAAAATACGCTGGTCAAAGCGATCCTGCCATTCGTAGACCGCATCCTGTGCAGCTTCGATCCCACATTGATTGGCGGTGCCGTCGATGTTCAACCCATCCCAGGGGCAGTTAGGCGCTTCAGCGAAGCCCCAGCTGAGCAGCCGGCCGGCGAGCAGGTCGAGGGGCTGATCCGTCGCCAGCCCAGCAGCTGTGTCCGGAGTGGTGAGCCAGGCGTGTTGGGGGTCGACTGGTGGGAAGGAACCCCAGGTGAGCGAGCAGGCTGCCGTTGGTGGGCCGACCCACTGGGTGCTGAGCACCTCGATCTGCCAGACCTCCGAGCCGGGCCTCGCCGGCCAGGTGAGCCTGACCGGGCGCACGAGTGCGCTGTACTCCTCCGTGCTGTCGCCGTAGGTGGAGTCCGCCCAGAAAGTCATCTCGAATTCGAGGTCCTGGTAGGGTTTGAGCGGGATGCGGCAGGTGAAGTCTGGACATTCATACAGGTCGTCATCGACCTCGGCGGTGATGTCGGTGATGCGTTCGTTGGGGACCGGTTCGCTCGCGGTGAGCACCAGGGCCGGATCGCCGATACACAGATTGGTGAGACTTTCTTCTTCACAGCCCTCGAGCGTGATGAGCACGGTCGGTTTGGGCAGCTCCTCGACGACGGTGCGTTCGCCCTCCAGGTAGCCGGCGAAGAGCAGAAAGAGACCTTTGCAGGAGGTCGAGTCACCGCCTCTAGCGGCA
>JASFLN010000126.1:0-5402 GCA_050118075.1 Anaerolineales bacterium | reverse complement strand
GCCGATAAGCAGGATGGCCATGCCGGTAAGCCAAACTCCGATCTGAACAAACCCGACGACCGGACTGCGGTCCATGCCGATTAAATTGGGACGGACACCGATCAGAAAAATGAACAATCCAAGCAACACGAGCGTCATGCGGCGTCGGGCTCTTCGAATTTGCTTTTTGGTCAAGGGAGTCATTCGATCTGATGCTCCGGTAATGATCTTCTCAACACGCGCAACCAGTTTTCGCCCAGAATCCCCCGTATGTCGTCTTCAGTATACCCGCGCGGGGCTAACGCCTCGCCAATTAACCGCAAGTCAGCTACGCTGTCAAGTCCAGCTGGCACCTTCTCCAACCCGAAACCACCATCGAAATCACTGCCAATCCCCACATGCCGTGCGCTTCCCAGGCGCTGGCAAATCGAATCAATGGTGAGGGCAACGGTCGATAAATCCACTGCTTCACGACCCATCTCCGAAGTCCAATCATCTCGGAGAAAATGATTCGCTAACACGATGCCGAGCACCGAATCCCGCTCTCCGATGCGATCGATGACCTGGCCACTCGCTAATCTCTCCGGTTTTTCCCGGTTTGGTGCGAGCTCCAGAGGGGCGGTATGCGTAATGACCACCTCACCCGTATACAGATCAAGTGCCTCTAAGGCACCATCCTCACTTAAATGGCTGAGATCGAGGATCAGATCCAGGTCTTGCATAACTTGCAGCAGTGCACGACCGTCCGCAGTCAGCGGTCCGGGTTCTCCGGTTCCGCCTGCATACCGTGTAGCCCCCCAGGACAGGCCCAGGATACGAACCCCTTTGCGCTGCCATTCATACAGATCCTCTTCGTCCAGTACAGCATCCGCGCCTTCCATCAAGAGCACGAAGCCGACCGGACCAGGATCTTCAGCCTGTTCTAGCCATGCGTCAACCACCAAGTCTAGATCCGACTGGCTGGCGATGGACGTAAATTGATCCGGGTGCTCGTTAAAGAGGCGTTGATAATAATTCCATTGATCGTGGTAAAGATTGTGCGCCTGCTCCCGGTCCTCATAACAAAGCACATCCCAGTCACCTTCTTTCCAGCGCTGAGGTGCCGCAAACAATGTGCTGAAGATCACGGCGACCCGCCCTTGGACCCATTCTGGCCACCCTAAGAGCGAGCTGCCGTTCCAATTCGGGATTTGGGTGTTTCGTTCTCGCCGGCGCGTCTCCTCGACCGAACGAGTGTAGTCACGGTTGAACGTCAGCGCGTTCCAAGCGAGATCAGCGTGTGCATCGACGATGATCACGCGCCGTGAACCTCATTAATCAGGCGTGACCAGAACGGATCACGCTCTCCAGGCCGTAGCGGCAGGTAGGGTGTCACCCGGTCGACCAATCCTACGTATCGATCGAGCACCGCGCTCCCCATCGCCTCAGCCGGCGCCACAACCGCGAACGTCTCCAGCATCTCGTCGTCGATCAACGCGCTCATTGCCCCCCATTCTTGGCGTCGCGCCAATTCTGAGAGCTCCTCGGCGCGCCTCTCCCAGCCATGAAGCTCGAGAACACGGCGGTAGGAGGGCGTTGAGGCATAGAATGCAATCTGCGAACGAACAAAGTCCGCTTCTTTGTCATTGGTGACCATGAATACGGAGACGGACAACTGGATCTCTTCCGGGTTCCTGCCACCGCGCACTGCGCCCTCTTGCAGCGCCGGGTGGATGACCTCCCGCAGATAGCGTTCGCTGTGCAGTGGATGAGCATGCAGCCCGTTCGCCACTTCGCCGCACAAAGAAATCATGCCGGGGTTTACGCCGGCTAAATAGATTGGGATGTCAGGAGACGCAATAGGGCCAGGGTTAAAGAACGGTGACATCAGTGTAAGCTTGTAATGCTCGCCTCGGAAATTCAAACGCTCCCCGCTCTGCCAGGCCTGCCAGAACGCGCGCACGGCTGCGATCATTTCCCGCAGCCTGCCGATCGGGGATTCCGGCCAGGACATCCCAAAGCGCCGCTCAATGTGAGCACGCACCTGGGTTCCTAACCCGAGCGTGAATCGGCCTGCGGAGCTTGCTGCCAGATCCCAGGCCGTATACGAAAGGGTCGCCGGGCTGCGAGCGAACGCGATCGCCACAGCCGTTCCGACCTCCAGGTTTTGAGTTTCGTTAGCGATCAACGCCAACGGGAGAAATGGATCATGTTGAGTCTCGCTGCTCCAGATCCCGGCAAAACCAAGCGCTTCAGCTGCGCGCCCTATATCAACCGCGTCTTTCAGGGCAACCGGTGGTAGGTTAGCGTCCATCTTTATCATGATCTGTCTCTTGATTATTCTCCAATGGAGGCTTGATTTTCAAACCCCTCAATTTTTTGGCGCCATTCCTCAGGGATGGGTATTGATTCAGCGCGCGCATAGGAATACGCGACCAGAACCGTGCCCGCACGCGCAAAAATATCGCCGGAAGGTGCCTGTCGAAGGACGTACTTAAAGTGCAGGCTCTTGTTGCCCAAATGGGCGGCGCGCACGCCCACCTCAAGCGCTTGACCATAATAGATTGGCGTTAGATAGCTGCAGGTTTGCTCGGCGAGGATGATCCCGATACGATCGAAGTCTTCACCCGACCAGAGCCCGATCCGTTCTAAATAGTTCGCCCGCGCCTGCTCCATATAGGTAAAATAAACCGCACTATTGACATGCCGTTGAGCGTCGACATCCCGATAGCGTACTTCAACGGGATGGTAGAAGCGGAAGCGATCCTTATCGTTCTCCGAATCCACTTTGGTTTGCATGCAATAACAAATCTAGAGGATGCCGCGCAGCAGAGGTCGTGACCAGGGAATGGCCACAAGCGTGAGCGCGACCGCGACAGTGTAGCCAATGGCAACCAGGCGATGTTTCGCAACCGCGCTCTCAAGCTTTTTAGCTCTCGCCTGAACGATATGAATGATCGCCAGCGCTACGATCATTAAAGGAATATGCTCAAGTACGATAACTCGCAGCTCAGGTACCTGCATGGCGTTGCCCAGATTAGCTAGTGCAACTTGCACCGTTGGGCTCAGAATCGCGACGATCAACCCCACAAGGAATTGGACATCATACGTGATGGAGAAAATGGAGCCAGCTTGATCATCCGCTTTGCCCCAGTCCTTCTTTCCAAGCCAGCCCATGTAGGCTCGCGCGAGAGCATAAATGGCTGCAAGGATCACCAACCAGCGGATGATATTGTGAGTTATGAGAAGGATACGAAACAACATGGACAGTCTGCCTCCTGCCTATTCAAGGAAATCATAAGTGTCAGTGTGACTATAGATTATACGCCCTCACTGTTTGGTGACCATCGACCCGGCTCAGCTCAGCGCCAGGTGACGTCTCCGAACAGATCCTTGGGCAGCGCCTGCATGCGCAGATTGGTAAACGCCTCCCGTTCCACGCCTACAGTCGTTGGCTTGCCGTGGCCCGGGAAGAGCATGACCTCATCCGGCCATGTAAATACGGTGCGCTCAAGCGCGCTCAGCAGTTCCTGCAGGTTTTTATGAGATGAGGTGTGTCCCGGGCCACCAGGGAATATCGCGTCACCTACCACGGCGCGCTGAAAGGTTTCTTCTTGTAATGCAAATGCGATGCTGCCTGGCGTGTGCCCGGGTATTTCATATACTTCAAGTTCGGACGCGCCGACGGTAAGCCGGTCTCCCGATTGAAGGTTTTGGTCAAAGTCTATCCCGAACGCTTCGGCATCCAGGACGTGTCCCCCGACCGGGCAGCCTGTTTCATCCCTAACTTCAGACAGCGCCCCGATGTGATCGCTGTGTCCATGGGTGATCAGGATCTTTGTGATGGGTATGCCTTCTGTCCATTCAAGGATCCGTTTGGCTTCGGCTCCGGGGTCAATCAACACCGCTTCGCCATGCTCGGTATCCATCAGTAGATAGCAATTCGATTGAAATTCACCGACAGCAATGTGATCTACTCTGAGCACTTAATCCACCTTTCCCCCCTCAAGAGTACATTCAGGTTTTACTTCTCCGAAGCAATGAAATCCAGCAAATCGCGGTTCACTGCCTCGGGCTCGTCGTGCTGAAGCCAGTGAGAAGCGTCAGGGAAGTGTTTGACCCGTCCCTGCACACAATAACGAAGACTGTAATCCGCGCCGCGCTTATCCAATGCAACATCGCGGTCACCCCACAGGATGAGCGCAGGCATTCTAATTTGGCCGGCTGTCAACGTCCCTCCAAGATTACGGAATGCCGCACGGTACCAGGCCAGCATACCGCTGAGCGCGCCCTTCTGAGACCAAGCCGATTTATAGCGCTCAAGCGCCCGAGAGGTGAATGTACCAGCACTCCCACTGCTGCGCAGGAACATGCCAGGACCAGCGAGCGAAAGAAGCGTTTCGGGCAACCACGGAATTTGAAAAAACGCGATGTACCAGCTCTTGACACGCTGCGCCCAGGATTCGCGCAGTAGAACTCTCATCGCAGCAGGGTGGGGCACGTTCAGAATACCCAACCGGCGCACCCGCTCAGCGTACTGCGCTGCAGTCCACCAGGCTACTGCAGCCCCCCAATCGTGGCCGATAAGGTTGATCTGCTCACGACCCGCCGCATCGATTAACCCGATCACATCACCAACCAGGGCGTCCATGCGGTAATCTGAAATGGAATGGGGTTTCGCACTCAGATTGTAGCCGCGCTGATCGGGAGCCCACACGCGGTATCCCGCCTCGGCAAAATG
This sequence comes from Anaerolineales bacterium, assembly GCA_050118075.1. GTDB lineage: Bacteria > Chloroflexota > Anaerolineae > Anaerolineales > E44-bin32 > E44-bin32. The sequence continues at coordinate 703 of JASFLN010000126.1, read as the reverse complement.
ACCGATTTGATTGCGCCATCCATACCAAAACTCGGGAAAGCCATGCAGCAACAGCACCAGAGGCCCATCCTCAGGACCGGCTTGCACGACATGCAGCAGGTTGCCCTGCACCTCAATCATCTCCGAACGAAGGCTCGCGTGAATCTGCTCACGATCTTGATCGGTAATCAATTCGGACCTCTCGGCTGATCCACCATATTGAGTTGATCTATGCTCAATGTTAATGGTGCGCAATATACTTACACAATTGATCGCCAAACTCTGCTGGGTCGCTGCGCTCAACGATCAATTCATCCACATCATGGAACTCCATAAAATCCTGCATGGCGACACTGACATCACGCAGCATTCCTTTGGTTAGCTTTACGCCGGGTTCAAGGTAAAGCGCTTCCAGGTGAAGTTTTTTCGACTTCCGATCAAGCCGGGGATCCAACCTTCCGATCAACCGGGATCGATACAGAATCGGCATACAGTAATAACCCCAGATGCGTTTCTCGGCTGGTTTGTACGCCTCCAACACCTGCCGGAAACCCCAGAATTGTTCGTCTCTTCCTCCAGGGTAGAACAACGTGTCAAAGGGGTTTAGAAACGTCGTGCGCTCCGCTTTGATCTCGCCTTCGGCACAGCGATCAAGATCCTGCAGCCGATCACAGTGGAGGATCAGTGTATGGATTTCGCCATCCTGCAGTCTTGCGGAGACGCG
>JASFLN010000125.1:0-5413 GCA_050118075.1 Anaerolineales bacterium | reverse complement strand
GATTTGATTCTCGACACCATTTTGAGTTTGATATGGCTTGGCATTCGGCCAGGCATCTGGGCCTCCGCGTCCCCATTCCAGGGGACGACCATAGGTCCATGAGTAAAGTGCTACACCGCAGCTGGTTAGAAGATCGGATTGGCCGCGACGCTGGATTGTGTCAAGGACTGCCTCAAGGAATGCCGTATCCCAATAATCCCCACCGGGTTCGAGAGCAGGCAGCATCGGTTTCAAGCCTACCTCGAGTTCGATATGCAGAATCGGAAGCAGCAAATCCACATAACGTTCGATAAGTTCACCCCGACTCCAATCTGCAAGATTCCATGAAGCCTGCATATTCGGTTGATCGTAGACGACAACATGCTCGATACCCCAGTTGGCATAGCTCTTCAGGATCGGAGCGATTTCCCGCAGGGAAAGCGTGCCCAATTTGGTAGGGATGTGAACGATCGGTCGAATTCCGCTGTCGAGGATTGAGCGGAGGAAGCTCTCGGGGATCGCCCTTCGCTCGGATGCAGTGAGCGTCAACCACTTAACACCAAGCGTGGAAAACTTTTCACCCCAGATCTTCCAATCTGCCTGGGTGTAATGGTTTTCGTCACGGAAGTAACGAAGCCCAAACCTGCTTAAATCAAGCGACATGGCACATAATCCTTCCTGCATGATTTGATGCAAGAAGAGTGCCATGTCGCGCGTGGGTTTGATTGTCAGCGAGATACGGCCAGTTTGAGCACTTTGCCTTGTTTATCCAGGGTCAGGCGGGCGAAATGCGGGTGGTTGCGATCTCCAGATTGGACCTTCTTTGCGAGCGTGACCACCATCATACCGCCGACTGTGTTTGTGCTTGATTTTGCTCCCACCTGCTGACTTGGGCAGATGTGGTCTCCTTCATAGCAGGATATGTGTTGATTATGGATTGTGCAGACCGCTGATTGCATACCAGGGAGGTATCTCGAAACGATTGACTCGATCTTTTCAGCGGTAGCTTGATCCAGAGAATCCTGAGAAATTTCGCGGCCACCCTTTGCGCAAGCGGTGTTTATTGCAGTGGGTCGATGCGTAGAACGAATGACCGTCTTCTCGCCCGGACGTTGGTAGCTGTTCTCAGGCCGGTAAAGAGGGTCGCCATAGAGTACAAAAGAAATGAGCGTTTTCTGGTCCTCGCCATCGAGGAACCCTTGCCGGGCGTGCATGTTGGACGCGAGCTTGAGTTTTGCACGCCGGAGAGCTTCACCGACCGGCAAGCTCTGATTGAGGTATTGCCAGAATAGTTGACCCAGCAAGTCCGCAGCGATCAAGGGGGGTGTTACCGACCCATAAGAAATCTTCGTTGATCCAACCACGGCGCGCGTGCCGGAGGTAAGGAATTTCAGGCTGAGCGCTGTGTCGCTGGTCTTGCTTATGCTGTGCGCACCATAGCATGCTTCTGTGAAGACCACTTTGGGCGCCCGGCCGCTGTTAACAACATCCTGAGGTCGCAGGGCAACCGGAAAATCCACCGCACCAGGTGAATCCTGCAGTGGGTCTTTCTGCCCGTACCATTCCGGAGCATCTTCCAATCCATGCAGGTTGAAATAGGAAAGGTTCGATGGACGCATCAGGACACCGGGCAGACGGTCAGCCTCCGCAGGTGGCGAAGCAACCATAGAACGCGGGTCGCCAATCGCTTTATAGACGGCGTAAGATGCCTTTTTCCATATGCTGGCCGTGTAGCCGGAGGTTTTATCGGTGGGTGCGAAGAAACCACCAAAGCGGCGCATCAGCCAATAGCGGAGACGCTGTATTGGGTTATATGGTCGATTGGTCCATTGGTGGTACTGGGCGATGGAAAGCAATTGGCCCTCAAGTTTCTTCCAAGAGTCTTCAATCGGTAGCCGGCCAACCGGCCATTCTGGAATGAAGTAATTCTCGTCGCTCGCAGAGTAAGGATTATCCGAAGGCACATCATTGTCATCGTCATCTGTTGGGTTTGGCAGCAAGTGAAATGGGACAACATTGTTGCCACCGATAATCAGAACAGCAGCGATCATCTCGCCGCGCTGAGCCAGTGCACGATCGAGATCTCCCAAGCGCAGCTTGACTTCCCATGCGTTCCCAGGATCGGCGGGAGATATGTTGAATGGATCCAGTGATGGCGGGTCATCGGGGAAGAAGCGATATGCTGACCAACCAGGCTTTCGACGGATCGAATTAACCACTTCAAGAACAGCGGTGTCGATCTGATCATAAGCAGAATTGCCAAAAACCTGCTGAAGGCGGGTTCGGCTTGAAACCACGATGTACGCTGGGGAGCGGCCATCCTCATTCCGGTTTCGTCGGCGTGCATTCACCCGTGCGGCGATGCGGTCAAAATCCTGTTCAATCTCGAGAAGATTCTCATCCTCAGCGGACGTATCTATTGCAGAATCGCTCTCACCTGGATCGGGTCCGCGGAACGCCTCCCAGGGTTGGGGTGGGGGGAAATTCTCATTGGGCATATGTTCTGTTTCCCCGACCGTGTTTTCGAAGGACGTTGTTTCCTCATCGTGAGCGGAATCTTCAGTGTCTAGCGGTGGATTGGCCTCAGGGCCATCCTTGGCTTCAGACTGTGAGGTAGAGGATGGTTCTTTGTTGGTTGCCAACATGTTGTCGCCTAACATGGCGGCGACTGATGCAGGAATAGGCCGGCTCATCTCAGCTTCGAGTATTGTTGGCCACAAGCGCTGATAAGGATGCTCGTCACCAAGCACTCTCTTTGCCCGTGGGCCCGCCGGATCTTTGCGCATGGATTTGTGAACATACTCCATGCCATTGACTACGTCGCCCTGCTCGACATCGTTCGAACCCACAATGAGCTGGAAATAAACACATTCTGGAAACTGTTGCAATCCATTTTTCGCGGTGGAGACGGCATGTTTGTGATCTTGTGATGATTGATAAATCTGAACGGCTACCCAGGTTGGGAGGCAGACTTTCGGTTCAGCGGAAAGAACTTCCTGGATGTGAAGGATTGCCTTTTGGGAATCATCATTGAGTTGAGCACGAACAGCTTTTTCCAGCATCACCGTCCAAACAGGGTACTTCTCTGGATCGAGGTCGGTGCCCTGTAATATGCTTGCCAACGCCTGGTAAATGCTCGCCTCGGAAAGATCGCCTTTCGTCCGTAATGCGCTTGCGAGCAGGTTGTAGGCTGCAACGCACTCTGGATCTGTTTCTGTGATACGCTTCAAGCGTTCTACAGCTCGATCCACATGTCCCAATTCCAATTCGGCCCGAGCGAGCAGGGTGAGGAAATCTACATCACCAGGGAAAACACTCAGCCAGTCTGTCACCAGGTGGCGTGCGTAATCGGCTCGATTTGCAAGTAAAGCCGACTTGATGAGTGTGAGGAAAGTTTCGCGATCGGTCATGGTGCAACCACCTGTTCATCGATTCGATGTCCATGGACAAATTGCAGAGCGCGCACTGCTGCAAGCTGTTGGTGCAGGTCGGCATCGTTAGGTCGTAGTTCAGTTCCGCGCTGCAGTAATGCGGCTGATTCTTCGTATGCTTTCAGCTGTTTCAGGAGCAGACCTGCTTTTACTACCGTCTCCGCGTCATGGCTGTCGATGGCAAGTGCTCTGTTGTAGTTATTTACAGCCAATTCAAGCTCGTTTCTTTCTTCGTGAACGATACCTTTCTCACGAGCAACTGCACCCCAATCTGGAGCTTCATGCTCCAATTCAGCAAGAATATCTAGCGCTTGATCCAGTTGACCGGATTGTCGGCAGAGTTTAGCCGTAAGCAGACGATAATCTTGGTTGCGTGGAGCGATGGAGGCGGCTTGTTGTGCAGCTAAGAGTGCCTGGTCATATTCGTTGGATGCAGCAAAAGCCTTCGCTAGGACGATCCAAGCCTCATGATGATCGGGGTTTTTATCGACAATCTGCTCCAGATCCGCGATCGATTCTTTTGGCCGATCAGCTTCCAGAAGCAGTTTGCTTCTGGAGAGTTGGATATCAGGATCCTGTTCTGATAGGCGCATGGCGCGATCGTACATTTGGATCGCTTTATCCAGTGATCCATGATCAGCCAGGATATCCGCCAATCCACTCAGGACATGAGGATCATCAGGAGCTAATGAATAAGCCTTTTTAGCCCTCTCGATCGCTTGCTTTGAATGTCCAAGCTGCTGTGCGGAACGTGCTGAGCCAATCAGGCAGCGAGCGTCATCGGGAAGCAGTGAACATGCACGTTCAAACCACGCTTCAGCGCGTTCATTGTCACCACTGATTAACGCGACCTGGCCTGCCTCTTTCCAGACTTTCGGAGTTGAAGGATTTGCTTGAAGGCTGCGAGCGTACATCTCCTCGGCGTTACTGATCTGTCCATTGGATGCATATGCCCTGGCGAGAGCTACAAGGATCGCGGCGCTTTCGGGGGCTAATTCTGCAGCCTGTTGCAGGTGCGGAAGCGCAGCGTCCTCCATACCCTTTTTCTGGTACAGCGATGCAAGGCTCATGTGCCATTCGGCTTCTTGAGGATGGATCGTTATGGCATCATTCAGAGATGAGATCGCCTGATCAAATGAACCGGCTTTTTCCCACATTTGTGCTTCGAAAAACAGTGCAAGCGGTCTAAACGTTATCCATTCTTCGGCGATCTGGAATGACCGTTGAGCTGCGGTAAATTGCTCTGCACTCGATTGAGCTATTCCCAAGATCAATGCGGAGAAGGAGCGATTCACTGGTTCTGATGGGAGTTCATCCAGCAACTGGATTGCTTTCAGTGGACGATTTGCTCGCAGCAGGGAAATGGCCTGAAATTGGCGGATAAAAGCCGGGCTAAAACCTACGGCCTGAACTGCAAATTTGGCGTCTTCTGCGCGCAGCTTACCGGATAGCAGATCACGAAGATCCCGGGAAGTTGACAGCGTCGTTTCTGGCAAAGCGGATTGGTCGATCTGCACTACAAGATTATCAACCGCATCCATTTCAATGTTCGCATCTTCAACGGATAAGTTGCAATGTGCGAGCGTTGATTTGATCCAGCGGAGATTCTGTTTTTGTGCTCTGGTCTGCAGAGCCAGCAGCGCCATTTCAGGCTCAGAAATTTCTACGTTTTCTGCATGCTCGAGAATTGTGGTCAGACTTTCGGCATCTTCAAGTGCTGAGCTAGCCCGCAGCGCCCATTCCATGTCGATCAAGGAACACAGGCCTTCAGGTTTGATTTGTGAGAATGCGTCCCTGGCGCCCTGTCCATCATCCGCGTGTAAACAGGTCAATGTCTTCAGAGCCAGTCCCTTGACGGTTAGGGGCACCGCTTCCGGGATCGTTTGTATTGCCTGCAGGGCTTCCTGCGGTTGGCCGTTGAGCCAATAGCATTCGGCTCGCGCTTCGGCGACATCTGGCAGCTTTCCAGCGGACGGCGAGCCGTCCAAAATGGAGAGACCATC
>JASFLN010000124.1:0-5438 GCA_050118075.1 Anaerolineales bacterium | reverse complement strand
ATTGCACATCGTCACAGACAGCGGCACCGATCTGGGGCTTTCTCCAGACGAGCTCGCCGCAATGAAAATTGAAATCATACCGCTCGTCGTGCAGCTTAATGGCCAGACCTACCAAGAAGGAATCGACATTGATCCGGCCTCGTTTTATGAACTTCTTGAGGGCACTGACGAACTACCGACTACATCGCAGCCCGCAATTGGGACCTTCAAAGCAACGTTCGAACGACTGAGAAAAAGCGATCCACAGATTTTGTCGATCCACATCTCTTCCGGACTGAGCGGTACCTATAACTCCGCGCTTGCGGCGGCCGAATTAGTCCCTGACGCACAAATCACCGTCATCGACACAAAAACCCTTTCTGCTGGTGCGGGCTGGCAGGTTCTCGCCGCAGCGCGCGCGGCACAAGCTGGTTGGTCAGTGCAGCAAATCACCTCCCTATTAGACAGTATCAGCACGGCTGTTGACAGCCTCTACACGTTAAACGACCTGACGTATCTGATTCACGGTGGCCGGATCAGCCATATCAAAGGCCTTTTAGCCTCCGTGCTCAACATCAAACCGATCATCGGAGTCGAGAAGCAGGGCGGCACGTATTACCAGCTCGGCCAATCGCGATCGTTCAAGAAAGCTGTTCGATCACTGGTAGACTATATCGAGCAGCATCACCCAAAAAACAGCCATCTTCGAGTCCAAGTTCTGCACGCTAACAACCCCACCGGGGCGGAGAGCTTACGCGAGCAGATCGATGCCCGCTTCAAGTGTCATTGGCTTCCTGCAGGGCATATTTCCCTCGTTCTCGGTGCACATACTGGTCCCAGCATGGTGGGCGCCGCTTTCGCGCCGGAATCAACCTTCGAAGCGCTTCCCGGGGAAGCCTGATTGCGGATCCGTTTTCCTTCGATGTGAGCTTTTGGAACGGTGAGAACATATTAGATTGGAAAGAACCGAGGCTTAGATGTCACCCTCCAAACCGCCTGAACAGATCAGCCCCAAATCCCTTCGTGATTACCTTGAGATCATGAGCAAAGCTGTTTTCCAGAGCGGCATGTCCTGGAAAGTCGTCGAAGCCAAGTGGGACACAACCCGTGAGGCTTTGCATGACTTCGATGTTCAGAAAGTCGCAGGCATGGACGAACGTGATCTTGAGCTTCTGGTGGAAGATACGCGTGTCATTCGGAATTACCGCAAGCTTTCCGCGATTATCGATAACGCACGCAAAATGATGGAGCTTGAAAAGCAATACGGCACTTTCAAGCAATACCTCCGGGCGCACGGTGATTTCGATGCAACCCTCAAAGCTATCAAACGCGATTTTAAATTCGTGGGAGATTTTGGGGTGTATTACTTCCTATACGTTGTCGGGGAGCAGGTACCGCCCCATGATGAGTTCCAAGCCACTTACCGAAAGTAATTGAACCCCATCGGGACCGCACTTGCCAAAATTCCGCGAACCATTTAACGGCATCTCGCATTGGATTGCAGCTGCTTTTGCTGCAGTCGGTCTGGTATGGCTGCTGGTCTCAGGCTGGCAAGATCCTCTCCGCAGGTATGCTTTGCTCATTTACGGCCTTACCCTCGTCATGATGTTCGCGTCCAGTGCAGCTTATCACAGCATTGACACCCAACCGGAGATCATGCTTCTCCTCAAGAAATTCGATCACACCGCAATTTACCTGCTCATTGCAGGAAGTTACACACCCATTTGCTTGTTTTTCTTTGAGGGATTCTGGCGCTGGCCGTTCCTCTCTATCATCTGGATCCTCGCCATCATCGGGGTGATTATTAAGCTCTTTATGATCTACACCCCACGCTGGATTACAGCTGGGCTTTACTTGCTGCTCGGATGGTTGTCGGCGCTCGCTTTTGGCGAGATATTACGCACCTTCCCGATCCGAGCGCTTGTTTGGCTGGTACTGGGTGGCTTCTTCTTCACGGTTGGATCGCTGATTTACATTTTCAAAAAACCCGACTTCATGCCCGGCCGCTTCGGTTTTCATGAGCTCTGGCATATCTTCGTGATCCTCGGTGCATTCAGCCATTTCATGCTTGTCGCTCGCTTCATAGCCTGAAAACCTTTAGATTGATCTGCTTTTTTTAATCCATTCCTAACCAATGCAGCATGATACCTGTCGCTTGTCCATACACCTCGCCTGTGTCATGATGAACTCTGTCCCATCCTGAGTTTGACCTTAATTGATACACCAGACACCAGACCGGAAGGCGGTTTGAACACGGTCAAAAAAGGCCGGCTCATCATGGAAAGCTTCATCAGCTTATTACAAATCCCAGAGACCATCGACATCCTCGCAATCGTCGGGCTCCTGATAGCATTCTCATTTTTAGCCAGCAAGTTTTTCCAATCTCTCGGAATCCCGCAGGTTGTCGGATTTATCGTCGCCGGGGTCTTCCTGGGCACTTCGTTCCTGAATGTCATCCCACTTGAATTGTCCGAGGATTTGACTTTCATCAGCGAAATCGCACTGGGATTGATAGGCTTCGACATGGGCAGCCATTTGCGATTCAGTCAATTGCGCAAAATGGGCCGCAGCATCGTGTTCATCCTGCTGTTTGAATCACTGGGTACTTTTGTGTTGGTTTCAGCTGGCATCTACCTGATCACGCAATCGCTGCACACGGCCTTGATTTTTGGAGCACTGTCCTCCGCCACCGCCCCTGCGGCGACGGTCGATGTGCTCGCGGAATACCAAACCAAAGGCCCTCTGACCACCAGTCTGCTCGCGGTTGTCGGGCTTGACGACGCCATGTCACTGCTTTTATTCAGCCTGGCCATTGCGGGAGCAGAGGCGATCCTGACCGGTGCAGAAACACTTTCGCTGATCCAGATTATCGAGTACCCCATTTTCGAAATTGGCGGTTCCATCCTGCTGGGAGTGATTTCGGGGCTGCTGCTCAACACCATCATGCAGCGCATGAAGAGCTTCCACGACTCGATGGCGATTTCGATCGGCTTCGTTTTCCTTGCGGTGGGACTCTCGGAGACCCTGGGACTTTCATTAATCCTGACTTCGATGGTGATGGGCATCACGGTTGTCAATCGCTCACCCGAACACGGTCAACGGATCCGCTTCACGATCGAGCAGGCTGGACCAGTGGTCTATGTACTCTTCTTCACCCTTGTTGGTGCCCGCTTCCAGCTTGCACTGATCCCAACAATGGGAATTCTGGGTCTGGCATACGTACTTTTGAGGAGTTTTGGGAAATTTGCCGGTGCGTGGATTGGTGGCACGATCGGGGGCGCCGAACCAGCTGTTCGCGATAATCTGGGACTTGGCCTGCTATCCCAGGCTGGCGTGGCAATTGGTCTGGCTCTGAACTGCGAATGCCGATTTGCGGAGCTCGGTCCGGAAGGACTGGCGCTGGGCGCGCTCGTGCTCAACGTCATCACCGCCACGACCTTCATTGTCCAGATCATCGGCCCAATCGGTGTCAAGCTCGCTGTGCAGCGCGCTGGCGAGATCGGAAAAGCCCGGGCCGACAACGGTTGGGTAGAACAAGCATAACCCGAAGAGCTGCTCCCTACTGTCACCATTCAGATTTGTAACTTGTGCGTCAGTCCGCAATAATAGCTTCGAGGCAATGTGTTCCATCCAATAAACATACTTACGACATTGTCTGATGGGAGGGATGGGATGTCTGCGGATTCGGTTCTAATGCATGGGCTCGGCGAACTGATCGGCTGGCATGATCCGGACGAAGCCCGCCGATGGGTGCGCGAAAATAAGACTCGGCAGCTCATTGACAAAACGATCACAGCCCAAGAGGCCGTATCGCGCTATATCAACGACGGTGACTTCATCGCCAGTGGTGGGTTCGGACACATCCGCATCTCGATGGCGATCATCCACGAGATCATCCGCCAGGGGAAACAGCGACTTATCTTGGCTGGCAAGACCGGCGTGTATGACGCCGATATGCTCATCGCGGCAAGATGTGTGGATCGCGTCGAGGTCGCCTACGCATTTGGGCACGAACTGCGCGGACTGGCGCCGGCCTCCCGTCGACGTGTTGAGGACGGCGAATGCAAGGTCATCGCAGAGATCAGCAACGCCGGCTATCAGTGGCGCCTGCTTGCCGGTATGATGGGGCTTCCTTTCATGCCCACGAGAACGATGCTCGGAACCGACACTGCCCGGCATAGTTCCGCGGTAGTCATTGAAGACCCCTACAGCAAGAAACCAATCACCCTCGTTCCAGCAGCCTATCCAGATGTCGCCTTTATTCATGTCCACCGCTGCGATATGTTCGGAAACGCCCAGATCGAGGGAGCCTTGATCATGGACTACGAACTGGCCCGTTGCGCGCGTCGGCTGATCCTCACGACAGAGGAAATCGTTGACACCGAATTGATCCGCGCGAGACCCTGGCATACAACCATCCCGGCCTTCTTCGTCGATGCTGTCGTAGAGGTACCTTTCGGCTCACACCCTTGCGAGATGCCAGGGCTCTATGATTTTGATGAGGACCATATTGCCGAGTGGCTGGAACTCTCGCGGACAGATCAAGGCGTACAGGAATATCTCGAGCGCTATATCCACGCTGTGGATAATTTCAACACCTACCTCCAGGTGATCGGTGGTCAGCAGAAACTGGACTATCTTAAACGTCGTGAAGCGCTGCTCGAGCCAAAGACTGCACCCTGGCGAAAGCGTTAACAAAAGGAGGTCGGAGTTATGCCTATCTCCGGTGTTGAAGCAGGCCTTTATACGTTGCGGGAGTATCTCGCATTCATGGGGTCGACTCTGCTCGAGGAAGGTAAATCTGCATTCGTGGGCACCGGTCTGCCCATCGTAGCTGCGATGCTTGCTCAACAGACGCATGCCCCGAATCTCTTGATCTTTTTTGAAGCCGGCGGGGTGGGACCTTTTCTCCCTGAACTACCGACCTCAGTGGGTGAATCGCGCACTTATCACAGGGGCATCGCTGCGACAAGCATGCACGACATCATGTCTCTATCCCAAGCCGGCTATGTGGATTATGGTTTTCTCGGCGCAGCCCAGATGGATGTGTACGGCAACATTAATACAACCGTCATCGGGTCCCATGCCTCTCCAAAAGTGAGGCTTCCGGGCAGCGGGGGTGCCAACGACGTGGCTTCATTTTCCCATCGCCTGATCACGATCATGGCGAACCAGTCTCCCCGTTCCTTTGTGGAAAAGGTTGATTTTGTCACGACTGCAGGTTATCTGGATGGACCGCTTGGACGTGAACAAGCCGGTCTCCCTTCCGGAGGCGGACCTTATCGTGTGATCACGCAGCTTGGACTTTATGGTTTTAATCAAGGGACTGGCAAACTGATGCTGCTCTCACGTCATCCGGGAGTCAGCCTGGAGGAAATCCAGACCAACAGCTCGTTTGAGATTCTCATAGGTGATGAGGTAGGGTTAAGCCCTGAACCTTCCAAGCGTGATTTATCTTT
>JASFLN010000123.1:0-5454 GCA_050118075.1 Anaerolineales bacterium | reverse complement strand
TCAGCGACCTGATATGCACAGGCTGCGAATGAATCACCAATCATTCGACGGGGCATGATGTATTCCGATAGGAAGCCACGCTCTTCGTAAATTAGGTCAACGCTGAACCAGATCCAACTCGGATCTGGAAGCTCTGGGCGTGAAACATAGTTGGGGGCAATAAGGATTGACGATGGAGCCCCATATGTGTCCAGGATGCTAGACAATGTGTACGTATCCACTAAGTCCAATAGATCTTGGTTGCCGAAAAGATACTCGAGCACCTTTTCCGATCCTGAACCTGTCACACGATACGCGTTTGTCTCGAACATGATTAACTTGAGTCGTTTTTCGCCCTTGAAGTCGTACGACATATCGATGTTTGTCTGAATGTCGCCAGAATGGGCAATCAGACTAAGCCCTCCAAGATCATCGTACTTATCCACCCAGATGCCGAGGTCTTTAGAAAGATACATTTTCTCGAAAGTGGAATGGAGACGATCCATGTCTGCAGGGTTAGTTTGCCCCGGTGTGAAACCCCATACGCATGGCAGCTGGCAACCTCCGTTATTCTCAACCCAGTTGATGATCTGCTGATAAGCTTGGTCGATTGTGTAGGTCGGAATCGGTGTTGCCGTAGCGGTGGGGATTGGTGTCTCGGTGGGTTCTGGGTTATTCGTGCTGGCTGGCGTCGGTGGCTTGGTCGATTCGGGTTCGTAGGGGGTCGCAGAGGGGTCCCTTTCGGATACACCGCAGGCGCAGAGAAGGATAAAACATAGTACGGAAAGGGTTCGTTTCGCAGACATCGCCCTCACACGAGATCGCTCCTGTGCAGTGGTTTACTCGTTCTCAAGCGCATTTCTCAGCCAATCGGTCATCTTTTTATCCATGTAATCACGGCGTTGATTGCCCTCGCGACCATTCAACCATTCACCATACACCCAGCCCAGGAACATATCAGCGAACACCTCGTTCGGTGTAGCATTTTCCTCCGGATGTTGTCGCCACATGTTATCGGGTTCTCCATTGGAGTCCTGAAATCCTTCTTCGTCAAGCAAGTAGGCATTATCTGAATCTCCAAGATCGGCATATGGCCCATCCTCACTATAGACCGGCAAACCCGTCTCCTGATTAGAAGTCCACCAGAGATTGCCGAACGCATGTCCCAATTCGTGCACAACGTTGTTAACCGATGCCTTGAAGGCAATTTCTTCCGGTCGATAAGGGCCATTTGACCATAGAGAGCCGAAATTGATCATGTGAGCGGAGGAGGTGCAACCACCAGCACTAATTCCTCTACATTGGGAGGTCAGATAGCCAGATTCTGGCTCAGTACCCCATAACAAGGTCAGATTGTCGAAGATCTGGCGAAAGGCTTCATCGCTATCGATCCCTAATTCACGGGCAAAGGCTGCGGCAACCGCATCAATCGCGATCGCAGCAGCACGTTTGTCGCGCAAGCTCCATGTTCCTTGAAGCTCGATTCCATGATTTTCGAAAATTTGATTCATCTGGAAGTCGAGCAAGGCTTTTGAAGACCCCGGAACATAATCTTTCAGGTAAGTGCCTGACACCCAACCTTCCAACAACTTCCCATCTTTGATGTACTGGACCTTATACCAGGTTGTATCACCTATTTGTTGGGTTTCTTGGGTCCAATGGATATATTGTCCGTAATCCAAGTAGGAAAGAACGTCTCCACCTGACCCGGCTTCAGACCGCAAGCTCAAAGCCCAAGTGTCGACCATTCTCCAATTCTGCATTGCCGCTTCACTTCCCGATTCGGTTATGGTGCTCATGAATATGTCATGGGCTAAAGCATACAGTTTGTGCATGTTGTCAGGATCGGAAGTGATGAGGGAACCAAATGTATCCTGGAAACGATTGAACAGCGCCAGTCGCTGCTCCCGACTTAAACTCGGACCGAGTTTCTCAAAGAAATCCTGCACTGTCCAGGCCGGCAGGTCGCCGGCGTCCACATAGACCTCATCCCAACGCGTCACCTGTCGGGTGATCGGGATGGTCTCCTCCACCCAGACTTTCTTGGGTTTGTAATGGCCGGGGATATAGCGCTTCACGGGCGGTGACCAGACCTCAACCTTTTCTGTGCGATAGGCGGTATAGGGCTGCATGATTGTCTCTCTGACAAGCGTCTTTACCGGTTCAATTACCTTGCGCTTCACAAAGGTGGTCACCGGTTCGACGATCTTCTTGGTCACCCATTTTTTGACTGGCTTCCAGACCGTCTTCTTGACCCAGCTGACTTTCTTCTCAACCCAACTGCGGGTCTTGCGGATCCACTTACCAAGCCATGTGCGTTGAAACCAGGTCTTCGTGCGCCGCACCCACTTCGTCACTGGCTTCCAGACCGTCTTCTTCACCCATTGGGTCACCGGCTGAACAACCGTCTTCTTGACCCACGTTGTCACCTTCTCAGTGACCTCTTTGACAACATTAACAACCTTTTCCACAAGAATCGATTTCGGTCGGTAGGCTGTATAGGCGACTTCCTGCTCTTGCCACTCCCAGTGCCCTGGACTGACGGTCTCCCAATGGGGCGCAACATATTGCTGACGTTGCTCCCAATGTCCACCGATCACTCTTTCCCCGACGACCACAGTTTCTATAATGGGTATTTTTACTTTGACAGGATTCTTTGGCGGTGGTGGATCATGTGGACGCAGATCGGGCACGCTCGGAGGTTTTGGATCTACTGAGGGGTTAATGCTGCCGCCGGCTCCTCGGCGGCGGAGATCCTCAAGAACCCCAGGACCTAACGCTAAGGTTGCCATCATCGCCGCTGCCAGTGCGGCCCAAGAGGTATAGTCTGGGCTGCTGACTGACGGTGGGGAGACCGCGACGGAGAGGCCACTTCGTCCTTGCATTTCCCATAAACGCATAAATTCGGCCAATTGGACGGTGCGCTCTCCAAGGATAGGATCACTGTAATGTACCCACTGCCAGTCATCAGAGATGCCGGTCAATGTGACGAAGTGACCCGGCTGATCAGGCCCGTTCGCGCCAAGGTCGATGACCACCGGACGACCAGCGTTGAGTTCGCCACGCAGATTTTCTAGCGACCAGTTGTGAAACGCGACCGAGCCTTCATAGCCAAAAGATTGTGCTGTGTATGCGAGTTCCTCCACACCGGTGCCAAACTCGTAGAGGTAATCGTTCGATTGCAGATATTTTAGGATCGCATCGGAAGAGGGGGCGGCGCTCCGGAGGGGTTCAAGCGCCATTCCTAACGCTTGAATTCCACAGGAGACGTCCGATGGATCTTGTCTGCGTAAGTCAACTTGAATAGTGTTCAATACCGGATGAGCATCTTGGTTGCCCATCACCTCGTTGTTGACCGGTGATATTTTATTTGGCAGCGGCATTGAGAAGGGGATCGGCTCGATGACCTGCTCGAATAGGTCTTCTTTATCAGCTTCTTGGCCAGGCGAAGTTGAGATCGACACCTGTCGCGATTGGGGTGGGATTAACGGGCAATCAGGGTCCCCTTCGCTACAATCGGCATGAGCCCCAACAGTGAGGAAAGCAAGCGCGGCAACCGCCAGGATCACCGCTGAAAAAGTCCAAGCTATGCGTTTCATCTTGACCCCCTTCCTGCGAAGCAGGGTAAGTAGGACTTAAGTCCTATATGGATTGGGTTCATATTACAACGAATGCGTGGGTGGTGTCAAAGGGTTCTTATGAAGAATGTGATACGAGTTTCAGCTGTGTATAGGGAATTCCTGCTTTAACTAAGAGAGTTTCGAGGCCACCGCGTGATTAAACCGGAACTCTGTGTTGCGGATATGGGTTATGGTTTGCTAGCGATCACCCAGTAGTTGTGGTTTTCACGGGCGATTTCAACTGTGACCCCCAGTGGTCCCAGCTGCTCGGCAATCTTCTCAGCTCGCTCGAAGTGGCTGCGCATAAGTGCCAGTTTCTCACCCAGCGCCACTAATTTCACACCGAAATGGTCGATGTCCGGTTCCTCGATGATCAATTTACCTTGGGGGGCGACCACGCGCACGAATTCATGCAGACTCTCGGCTTGATCGGCGAGGTGATGGTAGGCATCGATGACGATGACGCGCTCGAAGCTGTCTGCGGCGAACGGCAGCCTCTCGGTATGCGCGCCGGTCACCGTACAGCAGGCTTTCTCATGTGCCTGGCGCAGCATGGGCAGCGAGGCGTCGGCGATGGTGAGGTGACCAACACGGTCTTTCAAACCTTCGGCGATGCGACCCGTCCCCCCGCCAGCGTCCAGCAGGCGCCCCTCAATTGGCAGCCCGAGCAGCTTACCCAAGTGATCATCCTCAGGAAGGCGAATCACACGGTCGTAGAGTGGTGCGAGGAAATCAAAGTGATCGAAACGGGACATGCTTTCTCCTTGGCGTATAGTGTATACGTGTTGGAAGGAGAAGGGTAATGGTGTGTGCTGGGATTGGGGATGAGCAGCTTAGATGACTCGGTGGATCAGGCACCCAGGTGACCAGGAATAGGTCATGCAGCCACATGCTTTAGCCTGCGCAGGGAGGATGTATTATCTCATGCCTTCTGTTGGTACCAACACTCATAGGTTTCATCAAAGTACGGGCTTAAAACCGTGAACACAGGATTGTCATGGGAAGGATGTTGTTATTGGGTTTGGGGGGCTCATTCGATTCTATCGACAACATGTGATCCTGTAGGGGGTGCATGTATTTACCCTGCGAGGGAATTCGAAACAATTCATATATCCGTCCGGGATAGGAATTTTACCTGTCGAAAGCAGAAAGGGCTCACTTCACCCTTAGATATTGAACCCATCTGAAAATTTTAGGTCGACACATGGAATTGGCGCGCCTGTTCAGCGAATGCAAGCTAGAGGCACCAAGGCGAATACTTGGTAGGGACAGCAAATTTTTTAGTTATGTGCGCGCATTCAGCATGGATGCACTCGTCTGGCGGGTCTCCTCAAGCGAATATATCAAATGATCCACAAATCAATCTGCTTATGTCCGTCAGCAGTTTGTCAGCTTCAAGTAACGGCGAGAAAGGCAGTTTTGCTATGATTGCTATGTGTGAAACTGATTGAGAGATTCTACGTATAGGCAGTTGATAACACTTGAATCTGGAGGAGACTTAAAGATTATGGGTGAAGAAAAACGAACCCCCTGGATCTTCTGGCCTTTCGTGGCGCTGTGGCGTCTGGTTACCTTTATTCTGGAAATAACCGGACGGTTGGTAGCGGTCGTGCTCGGGCTCGTGATGATGATTGTGGGGGTTGTGATCTCGATTACGGTCATCGGTGCTGTGGTCGGCGTACCGATTTTTTTATTCGGTCTATTGCTCGTGTTCCGGGGATTCTTTTAGGGTTCAAGCTTGCCTGCAACCGGTTGGCTTGAATCTACGTATAGCTAGTTGAAGATTGTTATTTACTAAAGGAGATCCTAATCATGAGTGAGGATGCAAAGCGATTTTATCGCTCACGGCGTGATC
>JASFLN010000122.1:0-5468 GCA_050118075.1 Anaerolineales bacterium | reverse complement strand
TTGCATGGCCAGGCGTGTGGCGGCGATCAAGCCGATGGTATCCACTTGTTCCGCGCTGGCCATTCCCACACTCCATGCGCGCGCGATTTGTTTCAATGATTTTTCCCAATGCAAGCGCTGTTTTCCAGAAAGGGTTTTTGAATCCCTGACTCCATCCAGTTGGTTGAGCAGGTCAAACCGATCTACCGGCAGGATGATCACCCCGGCGGCGACCGGTCCGGCCCAAGCGCCGCGACCGGCTTCGTCGATACCGGCGATCAGATGATAACCGTGTTTGTGGAGTTCTATCTCGAGGCGAAGATCGGGTCGATCAATCATCGACCTCGTTGCTTTCGTATCTTCCCCGCAGATCGTTCAAGCGAATGCGTATGAGATCAAGGAACATAGCGATTGAATCGCGCACGATATGCACAC
Organism: Anaerolineales bacterium; assembly: GCA_050118075.1. GTDB lineage: Bacteria > Chloroflexota > Anaerolineae > Anaerolineales > E44-bin32 > E44-bin32. Next base: position 5,054 of record JASFLN010000122.1, on the reverse strand, counting down.
GGCTGCCCGGGTTGAAATACCAATGGATCGGGATTTCGATGATCTTGTAGCCGCGTTTCCTGGCGATGTAGAGAATCTCAACATCGAAAGTCCAACCATCCAGTGTTTGCTCTGGAAAGAGCTCCTCCGCCACGCTGGAAGTGAAACACTTGAAACCGCATTGGGTATCTTGAATACCCGGCAGCGTGATCATCCGTACGAGCAGGTTGAACATCCTGCCGATCCAATGACGGTAAACCGGCTCTCCGATGCGTTCAGACCCTGGCGCTTCTCTAGACGCAATAGCGACGTCGTAATCGGGGGCATGCGGTGGCAGGAAGAGGGTGACCTCTTCAATTGGCATCGATAGATCTGCGTCAGCGATAAAGCGGTAATCTCCGCTCGCCTCCAGCATGCCCTTGCGAACCGCAAGTCCTTTACCGGCGTTTGTCTCAGTGAGGGCCTGGACGAACGCATAGCGACGCTCAAAATCCCGGGCTATCTCGAGTGTATGGTCCTGACTGCCATTCTCAACGATGAGGACTTCGTACTCGAAGGGTTGTGTCTCGAGAAAAGAGACAATTTTTTCCATGCTGATCGGAAGCCGGATTTCCTCGTTATGCGCAGGGATGATGATAGAGAGCAGTGGCGGCACGAAACGCTCCTGGAAACGGTCTATTTACGAATAGACTGTGTTGGCGAGGATCAAAATGGTGAAAATGCCGATGATGAACAGCTCCACGATGGCCATGGCTACCAGCAGGATGATCTGTCGTCGAGAGAGCGGAAGCCGTCTTTCACGCAGCGAGCGTTGCTTGCGCGGGGTCAGTGCAGGAGCGTCGTTGCCATAGAGTAAATCACGTTCTTCGCCGGCGATCTCGGGGAGGTCAATCGGCGCATCTGGGCGTGGTTTGGGTTTGGGTGCAGCTTCGGACACGACCTCTATTTCAGGCTGTGGTGGCTCGCTCAGCGCTTGGGCGATATCGTTAATATCCTCGCTGTCCATGATCGGTTGATATTCTTGGAGGTTAGCAGCAAAATGATCTACAGCATCGGCGTGCACGATGCGGACTTTAGATTGAAGAGAATCGACATGTGTGCGCGGGTCGGTGAAGATAAGCACCGGCTCGACCTCCGGCAACCCAAAACCATTCTCGCGAAGATAGTTCAGAAGCGTGTCGGACATGTTCATCGCCCGCACCTGGAGATTTGGTTTTGCAGTTGTAAATTTGCGTGAACTGCCGCTGCCGACCTTCAACCACTCTTCGCCTTTTGCTCGAAAAACCCCTTTGACGGGCGTTGGGATAATCAAGCGCACGCCCGGAGGCCCTAATAAAATCAACGGAGCCGTGATGGACGAGTCGGGCAATTGAAGGTTAGTAAGGGCGTAATATTCCCGTTCCAGATCCTTGTCGAGTCGATGAACCGTCCATTGTAGAGCCTGCATCTCCCCGTACCAACTCAGCCCGTATTCAAGCGTGGCGCGTATACGGTTCTCGAGGTTGATCTCGCCCTGATCATCGATATATTCCGAAAAATCTTTGTGTCTCATAAATTCACTTCTATTGCGAGCTCGACGGGTTGCGGAGGATGTGTATTCCGCAAACCAGGACGGACATTCGCATGTGGGATTGATCCAATTACATGTCATTATAAAGCAGACGGTGAGCAGGACAACTGAGAGGTGGTGGGTACTTCGCGGCTATAATTTAATCTGAGAGGAAATCATGAAACCACATATGAAGGTCATCATCATATCCGTCCTGGCACTGGTTTCGGTGTTCATGCCTGCTGGCGCGGGTACTCAGGCGGATTCAGAAGTGTTGTTGCTGGAGACAAGCGGCCCGTTGACGCCCGCGATGGTTGAATATCTCACGCGGGGGATCGCAAGGGCGGAAGCCGTCAATGCGGAAGCATTGATCTTTCAGCTTGATACACCAGGTGGATCGGTCGAACTCATGAATCGGATGGTGCAGGCGATACGTGCCAGCGAGGTGCCGGTGATCGTGTATATTGCGCCGCGCGGCGCGATTGCAGGCAGTGCGGGCACGGTCATCACCCTTGCCGGGCATGTGGCTGTAATGGCACCCGAAACCGCGATCGGCGCAGCCAGTCCAGTCGGTGGCCAGGGTGAAGATCTTGGTGAGACGATTGAAGCAAAGACCAAGGAGATTCTGAAAGCGACTGTGCGTGGTCTTGCCGAGCGCAGAGGCGAAGAGGCGGTCGCTCTAGCCGAAGCTACTATCGAGGAAGCGACGGCTGTCTCCGCCGAAGAGGCGCTGCGAACAGGGCTGATTGATTTTGTCGCTGAAGATGTGAACGCTTTACTACAGGCCGTGAATGGGTTTGAGCTTCCAGGCGAGGATGAACAGCGACTCGAGACGGCTGAGGCTCAGATAACCGAGCTGCCTCAGAGATTCATAGAGCAGTTTCTGCAGGTGCTGACCAATCCGAATATAGTCTTTCTGCTGATCACGGTCGGGGTCCAGGCGGTGTTGATTGAAATCTCAGCTCCTGGTGGCTGGGTGGCCGGTTTCATTGGTGTTGTCTGCCTTGCACTAGGTGTCTATGGACTGGGTGTTCTGCCCGTCAATTGGTTTGGTCTTATCTTCATCATCACCGCGTTTGTACTTTTCTTCCTGGAGGTGAAAGTGCCGGCGTACGGCGCGTTATCCATCGCTGGATTGGCCTCGTTCATTGTGGGAGCATTGGTGCTCTTTAACTCAGCTTCCACCCCCGATTTTCTTAGGGTCTCCATCCCGTTAGTTATTGGCACCGGGATCGGGACGGCGGCAATCTTTATGACCATCGTAGCATTTGCGATCCGAGCTCAAATGAAGCCCCCGGAGGTTGGAAGGGAAGCGTTGGTCGGACGGAGCGGCATGACGCGTAGCGAGCTCTCACCTTCGGGGATGGTGCACGTTGCTGGTGAGTTGTGGACGGCAGTATCCAAGTCAGGGGAAAAAATACCGGCGGGTACGAAAATCACGATCCTTGGTGTCGAAGGTTTGAGCTTGGAAGTCGAGCGTAAGGACAACCAGACTAGTTGACTCCTGTAATTTGAAAATGTACACTTGCGCCGAGTCAGTCAGGAGGGCTTTATGACATCATCTGCCTTTCGCGTGATCGTACGGACGGGGCCGAATCCCGGTACAGTCACCGAATTAACCAAAGAAGTGAGTCTGATTGGGCGCGATGTAACCAATGACGTCGTGGTCGGTGACGCTGAAGTTTCAAGACAGCATGCACGTATCACACGCACGCCGGGCGGCTACGTCCTTGAAGACTTGGGTTCGACCAACGGCACCTTTGTCAATGGTGAACGACTGACAACACCCAGGGTGTTGAATCCGGGCGACTTGATCGCGTTGGGGGAGACCGTCTCGCTCACATTTAATGCTGTGGCTCCTGAAGCAGCTGCGACAGTCGCCAGTCCAGCCGCAGAATCTCCGGGAACCGTACGCGGTACCCCTCAGCCGCCTCCGCCACAGCCACAAGCGCCAGCCCAACCGGTTGCAGCAGCACCTGCTGAGAAAAAGCGTCGCTCCCCATGGATGCTGGCGGGTATCGGATGCTTTGTACTCATCCTGGCGTGTGGAGGGTTCCTGTGGTTCATGGACGCTTTCTACCCTGATATACTCTACGCCCCACTGCGCTTGCTGGGCTTTTATTAAGACTTTCTATCCAGGGAAGGATCTACGAGACGGGTGGTCAAACCACCCGTCTTTTTTTATTAATACACTTCAGGAGGCGGCAATTTTATGCTGCCTGTATCAAGAAAGGTCGCCCATCATGGCGACTGCTATGTAACCTCTTGTCGGTTTAGGCATCGAAAGCTTGTGAGCCAGTAGGAATAGAGGAGGTTGCATATGGAAATGGAAATCACTTTCCCGGGCGGTGCACGAGTTGATGCACAGTTCGGACCCTACACTGTTAAGACTGATCAACCACCAATGGGTGGCGGCGAAGGATCGGCGCCGACTCCGTTCGCGGTTTTTCTCGCCTCAATTGGCACCTGTGCCGGTATTTACGTGCTTGGATTTCTGCGCCAGCGGGGGCTGCCGACCGAAGGCGTAAGGATTCGCCAGCGAATGCACAACAACCCTGCGACGGGGATGGTCAGCCAGATTGATCTGGAGATCGTAGTTCCGGAAGGATTTCCAGAGAAATATAAAGATTCGCTCGTCCGCTCAGCAGAGCTATGTGCCGTAAAAAAGCACTTTGAATCCCCACCTAATTTCAATATCATCACAAGGACAATAGAATACGCCCAGGTATAGAACAGACCTGCGCTACAATAGAGGGTGGATGCAATGAATACCCAACGCACCACCCTCTTTTTTATCCTCATATTCCTGCTTGCTGCCTGTGTAGATGGCGCTGGGACGCTGTCAACATCACCCTCTGCTGAAAACCAGGAGGCTCCCCAAAACCCGTTTGAGGAACAGAGAGAACGCCTTGTAAGCAACGGGGTGATCGCCTATGGCATCGAGTCGGAAGCGATCATCGAGGCGATGCGAGAGACCCCGAGACATGAATTTGTGCCCGAGGAATATCTTGATCAGGCGTACGCCAACCACCCGCTTCCAATCGGTTATGGGCAGACGATTTCACAGCCATATATTGTCGCGTTGATGTCACAAGAATTAGGTGTTGAGCCCGGTGATAAGGTGCTGGAAATTGGAACCGGATCTGGTTATCAAGCCGCTGTGCTCGCAGAGATAGGTTTAGAAGTCTATTCAATCGAAATCATTGCCCCGCTGGCAGATCGGGCACGCGATCAATTGACGGAATTGGGCTATGAGCAAGTCACTGTACGCAATGCGGATGGCTACTTCGGTTGGCCTGAACAGGCACCTTTCGACGGTATCCTGGTAACAGCAGCGCCTGATCATGTTCCGCAGCCATTGGTGAAACAGCTTAAGATTGGTGCGGTGATGGTCATCCCAGTGGGTCCTGTAGGTGGATATCAAGAACTCTGGAAGATTACACGCGTCTCGGAAGAAGAGGTGCGATCCGAGAGTCTGGGAGGTGTGCGTTTTGTCCCGCTCACCAGATCCCAAGACGGAGAATAG
>JASFLN010000121.1:0-5505 GCA_050118075.1 Anaerolineales bacterium | reverse complement strand
CTTTGTTCCAGGACCTGATCATCAAAGAGCATTGAAGTCCGGTCCCAACTCAATAGGTCGGCATCGAGCGATAGATCGGCAGCGAGTGGGGAGCATAGTGCTTCCGGGTTGATCTTGAGAGGATCGATGTTAATAAGCGTTTCAGTAGGTTTAATGGGCATACCCAGAAAATCGCTGGACAAGGCCATGCCATGAGATGGGAACGTCCAGAATGATGCTGCCTTGCCGCTCTAAGGCTTTCCAACTGCGGTGGGACTAAGAACCGGGACATAAGGTATCATCGTAATGATATTGCGTTGATGATGGGGGTTCATTGGTGTCATGCATTCGATATGGTTGGAGACATGATTGTACTTGTTGGTAACGAAAGGGGATCGAAAAGATGCTTACCAGGAAAATGAATTGGAGTTGCAGTCGCGCGATTAAAGGCGCATCCTATCTGGCATTCAGTGCTTTACTTGGTTTTTCGGCAGCTTGCAGCCCAACATCCATAGAAGGAAATCAGCTCTCACCGGCGACTGTTATTCCATCCGAATCCCCATTACCTGAAGGGGAACTACAGTCTCCTGACTTCACACTTACCAGCAGTGCGTTTGAGCCTGGCGCGGCGATACCCATTCAGTATTCCTGCGAGGGTGACGATCTCTCTCCACCGCTCAGCTGGTCGTCAGTGCCGGAGGGTACCTCAACCTTTGCGCTCATTATGGAGGATCCAGATGCACCGGGTGGTACCTGGGTTCATTGGGTGCTTTACAACCTCCCGGCGGATACACGCAGTCTTAAAGCCGCAATCATAGATCAGACGGACTTGCCCCTCGGTACGTTGATCGGTGTGAATGATTGGGGTGAAGGTTCCTACGGAGGACCTTGTCCACCCAGTGGGACACATCGCTACTTCTTTTATCTCTTCGCATTGGATACTGCAGTTGATCTGAATAATGCAACGACGGATGTCCTTCGCGATGCTTTTTCCGGCCATATCCTGGCACAGACCGAGCTAGTGGGTACGTTTTCACGTTGATTACGACCGAAACGGAATATTGCTTATCACAAGTGGGGTATTTTTGATTTTAACCAGTTCATGGATGGGCTGGTTGAAATAGGAGGATTGGGGCCTTTCTTGATACGGCATGCACCTTGTAACATTCTCTATGATTTCTCGTTATCATGAATGAGACTAAGGGAACTCTCGCGACTGATGCAGATCTCATCAAATTAGCACAACACGGTGAGGTCGAAGCATTCGGTCAACTATATGAGCGGTATCTCGACCGTATCTTCCGCTACGTTCGGTCCCGAGTGGGCCAGGAGCATGTCGCTGAAGATATTACCGAGTTGGTGTTCCTGAGGTCATTTGAATCGCTCGACAGCTATGAAGAGCGCGGCCATCCATTCTCAGCGTACCTTTACCAGGTGGCAAGAAATCTCCTGGTGGATCATTACCGACAACCGGATGATGAGGTCCCGCTGCAAAAGGTTCAAAACACAGAGCCAAGCGATGGAGATTCTGAAAAATTAGCGATTCAAAGTGAACGTTTGGAAGTTCTGGTGGAGGCGTTGGCACAACTGCCAGATGAGTACCAGGAGGTCATTCGACTTAGGATCTTGATGCAGCTTCCCACGGCGGATACAGCGGAATGGATGAATCGCAGCGATGGAGCCGTCAGAGTGCTGCTGCACAGAGCGATGAAGGCTTTGAAAAGGCAAGCAGAAGTTATTTATGAATCGTGAATTAGATCGACTTGTGGATGAATGTTTTACCAGAATGCAAACCGATGGGTGGTCGGTTGAGCAGTGCCTGGACGCCTATCCACAATATCGTGAGGTGCTTAAGCCACTGCTGCTTATGGGCACGGCACTGCAATCTCATCTTTCACCCGCTCCACCAGCATCTCAATTCGCGCGCAATTCCAGAATCCGCATTGAGAACCAGATGCGTTCGCGCATGTCTGCAAAACGAAGACGTTTAACGCCTTCGCCAAGCAGGCAGGTACGATGGTATCTGCGCCCAGCCTATATGCTGGCCAGTCTGACACTGGTGATCGCACTTCTAGCGAGTGGCTTTGGTGTGGTTAATGCCTCCGCCGCATCGCTGCCCGGAGATGCCCTTTATGGCGTCAAATTAGCCCGTGAACAACTGGCGCTCACATTATCTCTCACTGAAGAAGGTGACCAAGACTTGCTTGCCGAGTTCGCTGAAGAACGCTTAGAAGAAGCCGAGGCGCTCATCGAAGAGAATCGGCTTGAAGATCTGCCAACTGCACTTCAGGGATTCGAACACCGAATGGATGAATTGGAAGGCTTGACCAATGAGAACGAAGATTTCGAGCCGGGCTCATTGGAACACCTACAGAGCCGTTTGGAGAATCATATCCAGGTTCTTCAGGGTGTTTTGGATAATGCACCTGAGCAAGCGCGCGAAGCGTTACAAAATGCGTTGGAGAAATCCTCTCACGCCCGTGAAGTTCTTGAGAGTGTCCATGGTGAGGGGAACCCCAGTGAAAATGCACCTGGTCAGAATAAACCAGATGAAGGAAAGCATGACGGGGAAGGGGAACCTCAACCTGGCAATTCCGGACAGGAAAGGGGTCCAAAACCCAAGGAAGAGAAAGAAAAGGGTCCTCCACCTTGGGCTAACAACGATTAAGTTATTAACAGTATGAATGTTCTTTGGCGCCTAACCAACCGTTAGGCGCATTTTTATTCACTCTCCCCTAATGCGCTTCCATCGATCAACCTTTCGTATTCCTGCTTATCAATACGCCTTCCGCCGTTGATCTCTTCAGCGATGATTTGCTTTCTTGAATTGAACTGCAGATCCATCTGAATCCGCTGAAAGCATAAATTGGAGCCTATTATGGTCTTATGAACATGATAGCGGTCTTTGGAGGAGGAAGCCCCGTATTCCACGCTCAAATCATTCTGGAGATTGATATCAACCTTCAGCCCTTCGCCACAGCGATTACAACGAACGTATATTGGCAGTGCTCCGGAATGGGGAGTGGGACTGGTAAATAATGTCGTACGCAAGAATTTAAGTAGAGACTTCATATACTAACCATCCCGATTTCTAAAGCGGCCAAACATAAGGTAACAAGAACATCGCGATCAAGAGCACCACGAGCACGAGCAGAAATCCTGAACGGAGGTAGTCAGAGAAGCGATAACCTCCTGGTCCCATGACAAGGCTATTTGCGGGGTGTCCTACCGGGGTAAGGTAGCTTGTCGATGCTGCAAGAGCGATGACCATCGCAAACGAAACCGGGGAAAGGTTCACTTGAGAAGCCGTCCCAATGGCGATAGGAATCATCAAGACAGCCGCTGCTGGATTGGGCATGATTTGCGTGAGGAAACTGGTCAGCAGAAACAGGGCTGCGATGATCGCAATTGAGCCATAGCTGCCGACTGCGGTGACTACGAATTGTGCCAGGGCATCGGCGGCTCCTGAATTCTGCATTGCGATGCCAAGCGGGAACATGCCGGCGATCAGGAATACAGATTTCCAATCGATATAGCGGTAGGCATCCTCCATGCTGAGCACGCCGGTAAGGACCATGAGTGCGGAACCTATGACCGCAGCGATCGCAATCGGCAATATCTCCAGCAACACGGACAGCAGCACTAAGCTCATGATGATCAGGGCAATAGGTGCTTTTTCCGGTTCGTAGGTTCTGCGAGTGTCCTCGGTTAGGACGATGAAATCTGACTCGCTGCTCAACAAATCCAGACGGCTGCGCGGACCATGGAGCAGGAGCGCATCTCCAAATCTTAGCGCCATATCCCGCAAAAGTGATCGGTAAGGGCGACCACCACGCCAGATGGCGAGCACATTCAGCCCGAATTTCTCGCGAAAATGCAGCTCCCGCAGCGTCTTTCCAGCTAAAGAGGCATGCGGTGAGAGGACGACCTCTGCGATCCCGATGGATTCGCTTTGCAGCTCATCGAGATCTGGTACAGCCTTTTCCTCTGCTTCAATCTCGAGCGCAATGAGCGCTTGCAATGTCTTCCAATCTTCAGGCCATACTTCAACCAGGAGTTGATCACCACCTGAGAACTCGTAGTTGGGCTGTGAGAAGATGAACCGCCCGGTATCATCCCGGACAGCAAGGACTGAAATACCGAATGCGTCAGCAAGACGACTTTCTGCGAGTGTCAAACCGACCAGGCTGGAGTCTTCCGGAACCGACATGATTTGCAAGCGTTCGTCCAGATGATAGCGCTGCTGAACCTTGAGGGGGTCTACGAGCTCAACTTTCTCCCATTCGGCTGTCTGGCGGAGAGCATCCATTTCGTCGTGAGGAACTTGCAGCAGGAGTTTGTCTCCACTGCTCAGTTGGACATTCTGGAGATTGGTCCTTTGAATCGCTCCGTTCATGCGGATGGCGAGCACATTGACAGGGAATTGCTCACGAAAATCAGCGTCAAATAGGCTGCTGCCGGTGAGCTTGGAATCATCGGCGATGGTGACCTCCACAAGCTCAATTTCTTTGGAGAATAGGACCCCGATATCAGGTCGCTCCCAGGAAATGCTTAATAGTTTCTCGGATTGCAGAGACCGGAGCAGGTTCAGCCGACCTTCGACAATCAGCTGATCGCCCGCTTGTATCAGTGTGGAGGGGGCGGGCGATCGAATACGTTTATCCTCTCGGTTAATTGCGATAACGTTGATTCCGAGGGCGGCGCCGAGTCGGCTCTCGGTCAGCGTCTTTCCGATGAGTGCAGATCCGCCTGTGATGTTGAGCAGGAACATGCGTTCATCGACATCGTACAGATCGCTGATCTCTTCGGTGGATGGCCGTGTGGATTCCTTTTGAATATTTCTGACGGGAAGAAGATGCCTGGAGAGTGTGACCATAATGAGGATACCGCCAAACAACGAAGCCAGGCCTAACGGCGCGAAATCGAATAGGCTAAATTCCGGATAACCGAGTTCTACGAGGACATCGTTGATGAGCAGGTTAGCCGGGGTTCCAATGAGCGTGATCATTCCGCCCAAGAGTGATCCGAAGGCGAGCGGCATCAACATGCGCGAAGGCGGGCGGTTGGTACGGCGGGAGATATCCATCACAACGGGCAGAAGCAGTGCGGTTGCGCCAACATTGTTGATGAAAGCCGACATGATACCCGCGGTGAGCATGATGCCGACAATCAAGCGCACTTCCCCCTCACCGGCCAGGCGCAGAACTTGGCGGCCGATGTGGCTGGCCACGCCACTTCGGCTTAAGCCACCGCTCAAGATAAAGACAGCCCAGATCGTCACCACAGCGGGGCTGCTGAATCCAGAGAGCGCCTCCGCCGGTGTGACTAAGTCCGTAAGCGTGAGCGCACCCAAAACGAGCAGTGCAATCACATCCACTCGCACCCGTTCGCTGACGAGTAGGATAAACGTGATCGCAACAATAGCTAGTACGGTGATTCCTTCAGAGCTCACAGTTTAATAATGAAGTCCACTAGTTTAAGACGCTCAATACACTAACCCAGCCTATGCATCTTGCCAAGTCTTCA
>JASFLN010000120.1:0-5508 GCA_050118075.1 Anaerolineales bacterium | reverse complement strand
AACCGGTTAACCTCGATGAACTCGAGGGGCTACTCGCCGCTTGAAGCGATACCCGTGATACATAGAAAAACACCCCTTCGAGGGGTGTTTTTGATTCTGCGAAATGCATCTAGCCCTATGGGGTATCCGTCGGGGTATTCGTCACCGTCGGAGTGAATGTATTCGTCGGCGTCAAGGTAATCGTCGGTGTAGATGTGACCGTTGGTGTCAAAGTATATGTCGCAGTTGGACCGGGAGCTCCGCTTGTTTCTGTTGGGGTTTGTGTGTTTGTCGAAGTTGCACCCGGAATCAGCGTAGCCGTTGAAGTCGCCGTTCCAATCGATGTGGGTGTGACCGTTGCAGTCGGTACGGGTGCAGTAGCCGTCGCACAGAGCTTTGAAACCTCGGTCGCAGTTGGTTCCACTCCACCAGGCTGGACATAGCCAAAAGCGGTCTCATAATAAGTCACTGCCAGACAAGGATCTTCCCCTTCTCCTGCGATCTGACCGGCATACTCCATGGCAGCCTGGCCATATTTCGTGCAGGCCCCCCAGATATTGGCCTGACATAGTTGTCCAAAATTCTCAGTCGCTAACGCCCAGTCGAGGCCGAAGAAGCTGTTGGCATAGGTGTAGAATGCCGCCGAGCGCCGCCAGGACGCCGCCTGGCTATCTAACGGGCTGAAACGCTCCGACAGGTTCAGGTCATAGATACCTTGCTCTATATCACCTGCAAACAGTTTCTGCATGCCGCGATTGCGTAGAGCCAGATCCATCATTTGATTGACTTCTGCCAATCTGTATTCAGGGTTCTCGCCGCGCATCCTGATCATGATATCCAGCGCAGTATCCCAATCCTCACGGGCAAAAGCCGCCTGAGCGCTGGCGAACATTCCCTCAATTGAACTGTAATCAGGGGTCTCCGTCGGTGTCGGTGAAGCAAGCGGGCTGGGTGTCGCCGTGGGCTGGTTCATCGCCACTAAAGCCTGGTTAAGGAAATCAGAGGCTCCTTCGAAATTCGGGTCCAGGCTGAGGACATACTCGAAGCGCTGCTGTGCCACTTCATAGTTGCCGGCCAGCAAGTCCTCGACCCCTTTATCAAACTGACCTTGTGCAACCTGCTCGGCGTTCGCCTGCGCACTGAGTTCACGCTGCTCAAGCCCCTGGTAATAGCCCGTCAAGACCGAGATGATGAGCATCACAAGGATCAGTGCAGGTACCGCGATCCATACCCAGCGGTATTTTTTCGGGCGCTTGGATTTAGGAGCACGCACGGGCTGCGTGTCCTGTGGGTTGTGGGAACCACCACCTGGAGTATGTTTCTGTGTCACTTCGTTTGGGCTGCTCATGGCTGATAGCCTTCTTCAGGTGGTTGTGGAAGAGAAGGACCGAACGCACTCGTCTGTACAAATATTTCATCGCGCAGTGCGCGTACTTCATCCGGCACATAACGCAGTACCTGCGCACCGTCAGGGCGTGTGTAGAAATTAACCATCTTGGGAGGCGCGATCACACCGGAGCGAATATTCTCTTTTGGAACCTGAACGCCCAGCCATGCCAAGCTGACCATCTGCTCAAGACTAAGATTTGTCCGGATGCCCGAGGCCACCTCCTGGTAGATTGACGGGGATCGCGCCACCAATTGCGGCAGCATGTCAAGCCCCACGACCCGATCCATAATGGCCATGATCACTTGCTGCTGCCGTTCTGCACGACCAAAGTCGCCTCCGGCATTCTTCCGAACGCGGGCGTATGCCAGTGCATCTGGGCCATCGAGGTGATAAGGTTTTGCGTCCAGCCAGTGGGATAACCTGCCTATAGGAGAGATTTTTACTCTCTGTTTTACAAGCACATCGATTCCACCAATTTCATCGATGAAACGTTCAAATGTTTGGAAATCAACGACCGCAAAATATTGGATGGGAACACCGATCAGATCTTCCACCGTCTTCATGGCGAGCCCAGGGCCCCCACCAGGCAAATTGTACGCTTCACCCAGCATGTAGGCGGTGTTGATGCGGTTGTACCCAAAACCGGGAATTTCAACCCACAGGTCACGTGGAATCGACAGCATGCCGGCCTGTAGCGTGATGGGATCGATCGTCACCAGCATCATCGTATCGCTTCTGGGCGCTGACTCGCCGGCGATCCAATCACGGTAGTCCAAACCCATCATCAACACGGTGACGCGCGATTTACCGTCCCACGGAGCGGGCTCTACATCGAGCGTTACAGCTGTCGGGGTGACCGCAGTCTCTTCGGAGGACTGCGACGTGGGCGCTTGTTGAGGTCGGAACGGATTGAGCCCGACACCCGTATAGGACGCGGTTAAATCACGGACAACGAAGTGCAGCAAGATCCCCATCAAGATAAGACTCACGACAAAGGCTGCACCCAGTGTCCAGACCATCCAATTTGCAATATTTTTTGAACCGTTACTTGGCTTCTTCGTCATCAAGGTTTACTTCCAATTGTCCATTCTTGACGTACTCACGCAACCGCAGCCCACCGCATTCTGCAGCGGCAGTCCTCATTGAGCACAAGATTGTATCAAATCTTTGGGCCGGCTTCACGTACCTCTGGAGAGGTGTCCGGTGCAAATTTCGCAAAATTATCGATAAAACGACGTGCAAGCAGCCGATACTTCTGCATATATTCTTCTGTACTAGGCCAAGAGGAAGCGGGATTGAGCACTTTGTCCGGAACGCCCTCACACCTAATTGGGACTTGAAAACCAAAAATCGGATCGGCTTTAAATTCTCCCGTCAGCAGCTCCCCGGACAGCGCTGCGTTGAGCAACGCTCGCGTATAAGAGATGCTGATGCGTTTCCCGACGCCATATGGACCGCCGACCCAACCCGTGTTTAAGAGCCACGTATTTACGTTGTGGCGCTCGATCTTTTTCCGCAGGAGTTCAGCATAATAGGATGGATGATGAACCATGAATGGAGCCCCAAAACAGGTGCTGAATGTGATTTCAGGTTCCTCACCCAGTCCGACCTCGGTGCCTCCAACTTTCGCTGTGTAACCAGAGATAAATTGATAAAGTGCCTGATCCGTGCTCAGTTTCGCGATGGGCGGGAGTACACCGGAAGCATCACATGTAAGCAGGATGATGTTCTTGGGATGGCCTCCCATCTTCTCCGGAACAACATTCTCGATGTACTCTAACGGGTACGAGGCACGCGTATTCTCGGTTATCTCATCATCATCCAGATCAAGATTACGTGTGACCGGGTCATAAATCACATTTTCAAGGATTGACCCAAACCGATGAACGGCCGCATAGATCTGGGGTTCGTCCGCAGGTGATAATTGAATCACCTTTGCGTAGGATCCGCCTTCGAAATTGAATACGCCAGAGTCGCTCCAACCATGTTCATCATCTCCGATGAGGTTCCGTCCGGGGTCAGTTGAAAGCGTGGTTTTGCCCGTACCGGAAAGCCCGAAAAACAGAGCCACATCATCATCCGGTCCGATATTGGCCGAGCAGTGCATGGTCATGACGCCTTCTAAAGGAAGCAAGTAATTCAGGACGGTGAAGATAGATTTCTTTATCTCGCCTCCATAGGCTGTGTCACCGATAATGCACAATCGTTCTTCGAAGTTCAGGATGATGAACGTGTTCGTCCTGGTAGTGTCCATCGGCTCGAAAGCTTTGAAACTTGGCACACAAACAACCGTGAAATCAGGGGTATGCTGACGGTATTCCTCATAGGATTTTGGAAGGATGAACATGTTGCGTGCGAATAAGCTGTGCCAGGCAAATTCTGCGATGATGCGGACCGGCATCTTATAGTCTGGATCTGCACCCGCAAAGCAGTCTTGTACAAAGAGATCGCGTCCCTGTAGATAGCCCTGCAAGCGTGTATAGAGCTGGCCGAAATTCTCTGCGTTAAACGGACGATTGTACTCCCCCCACCATACATTCTCTTCCGTTGAGGGTTCACGCACCACGTATTTGTCATTCGCCGCCCGTGCCGTATGCTTTCCTGAAAATACCGCTATTGGCCCCAGCTCAGTTATGCGGCCTTCCTTGCGAAAAATAATCTCCTCATAAAGTGATTCCGCGGGGAGATTCCAATAGACCGTGTTCAAGTTCGTCAATCCATGATTGGAAAGACCATAATCACTTTTCAGCACACCAGCTTCAGACTGGGCGGGTGTTCGAATATCCAGCAGGTTATTTGTCATAACCAATCCCTGATCAATTTCCGATCGCCGATAAAGATTTCATTGGGTGATTCGGGGTCCAGCGCCCAACGCATACGTTCGACGCCCTCCGTGATATCCTTGACACTTCCTGCGTAGCTCAGCCGCAGGTGACCTTCAAAGCCAAAAGATGACCCCGGCACGGTAACGACCAACGCTTTTTCCAGCAGGAAAGCTGCCAGCTTCTCAGATGACATATTGTAAGCTTTGAAATCCGGTAGACAGTAGAACGTACCTTCAGGTTTCGTCACGTGAACCCCGTTGAAACCCTGCATTTCCTGCATGAGCACATCTCGATTGTTCTGGATGGTAAGTCGGAGACTTTCAACAACGCTCTGAACACCCGTGAGTGCACCCTCCGCCGCAGCCTGTGAAATGACGGATGGATTAGAGGTCATCTGAGCCTGGACGTTCGTCATCACCTCGACAAGCTGTCGCGGGGCAATGACCCATCCGATGCGAAAACCTGTCATACCATACAATTTTGAGACACCGTTCACAACAATCAACCGGCTTCGTTCAATATCCTTGTCAGTGAATTGATACGCCGGCACCGCTCGTTTCCCGTCGAACACTAGCTTGTGATAGATATCATCCAGGATCAGATAAATGTCCCTGCTCTCACAGAAATCAACAATCTCAGCGATAAATTCCTGCGAGTACACGATGCCAGAAGGATTGTTGGGGCTGTTTACGATGATCGCCTTTGTGTAAGAGCTGGTCGCCTGCTCTATATCTTCCATGCGTGGATGGAAAGTCCCATCCTCGGGTACAACCGCTACCGGCACCCCGTAGACCATCTTGATCATCTCAGGATAGCTCACCCAATAGGGCGCAAGCATAATCACTTCATCTTGTGGGTCTACGATCGAAAACAAGATATTGTAGATCGATTGCTTCGCGCCCGTTGAAACAATGATATTCTCGGGTGCAACGAGCTTGTTGTAGTGTTCTTCTGTGTAGCGGATGATCGCCTTTTTCAGTGACGGCAACCCATCGGTTGGTGTGTATTTCACCTCTCCGGCGTTCAAGCGAGCGGCGGAGGAAAGCAGCGCGTTAATTGGAGCCTTATTTTTAGGCTCGCCAATTCCAAGATGAATAACCGGCTCACCTTTTTCTCTCAAAAGGCGGGCTTTTTCATTTAGACGAAGCGTTGGGGATTCTTTAATTGTCCTGGCAAGCTGACTTACCGGCATGGACCACTCCTTGGATCTTACCCGCGCCTGACACAAGTATCTATACTCTGGCGCATCACGCTATTATAGTCCTGAAAATTGCATACCAAAGTCCGGTGATTCTCAAACAGGAGGGATAGCAA
>JASFLN010000119.1:0-5532 GCA_050118075.1 Anaerolineales bacterium | reverse complement strand
CCGGATTGGTACATTCAGGCTGTGAGTGGTGGTATAGGACCGCTCGGTGTGCTGAAAGGGTTCTGTGAACTTAGGGAACTGGGTCTGATCGATCGTATTCCCGCTATCGGGGTAATACAGACCGAGGGTTGTGCTCCGATGGCTAAAGCCTGGCATGAGGATCTTGATACTGCAGCGCCCGTGCTGGTTCCAGCCACACACATCATCACACTAACCACTGGCGATCCTGGCCGTGCGTACACACTCCTCCGAGAACGCATGCTCAAGTATGGCTCTGGCATCATGGAGAGCGTATCGGATGAAGAAGCAGTGCGAGCCTTGCACATGGTTGCCAAGATGGAAGGGCTATCTATGGAACCTGCTGCTGCTGTGGCGTTTGCAGGGCTCTTTAAACTGGTGCACAGCGGCATAATCCATCATGACCAAACCGTCGTGCTTAATTGCTCGGGACATACAATGCCGGTTGAAAGCCGACTACTTCCAGCCGGTTGGTCTACAGATATCGAACTCGAAGCGTTCCAGCTGCCCGATAGACCTAGAGAGGGGCTGATCTCCGCCCTGCGCTCATTGGATCGCAATCAGGTGGACACAGTACTAGTCATTGACGACCAGAAAGAAGCCCGGCGGCTTATACGCCGGGTGATGGAAGCTCAGGGTAACTACGAAGTATTCGAAGCCGCTTCGGCACTGGAAGCTTTGAATTTTCTAAACAGCGAGCTGCCCAGTTTGATCATTCTTGATTTGATGATGCCAGAGATGGATGGTTTTGAGCTTTTAGAAAACCTCAAGCGCATCGAAAAAACACAGGAAATACCCATCATCGTCGTCACCGCGAAGGAGCTAACCTCCGAAGAGTGGAAACGCATCGGGGATCAAGTCGAAATTCTGCTTACCAAAGGGGATTTCCTGAGTGACGATCTTCTCGACGAGATATCAAAGATACTGGCATGAGGCGCCTGCTGGACCGAACGAAGAATATCAACCAAAAAGGGATCGCGTTTGCGGTCACATCTGCGGTCATGCTTGGTCTATCACCGGTTTTCGGCAAACAAGCGATCCTCTCTGGCCTGGATCCACTTACAACCGTTGCGCTGCGAACTCTTGGTGCTGCCGTATTACTTTTCTTCGCACTGGCTGTTTTCCGAAGGCGATATTTCTACATTTATCCCGTAGGCCTGGCAGGTTGCGCGTTAGCCGGCTTGCTTAACGGACTGGGATCAGTTTTTTTCTACGCAGGCTTGGGACGAATAGATGCTAGCCTGGGTCAATTCCTGTTCACGCTGTACCCGATCTTCGTAGCGGGGCTTGTCTATCTTGATGGCCAAAGAACCTCGAGATTAACCGTTTTCCGCCTTGTGATCAGCATAATAGGTGTCCTGCTCTTAACCCAACGCAGCCGTGATGCAGTCGACACCGTGGGGGTCCTCTTTATGTTGACCGCCGCCCTGCTGTATGCACTTCACATCCCAATCAACCAGCGAGTCCTCTACGAAGTCCCCGCTCCCACCGTGACTTTCTATACACTCATTGCGATGACGATGGTTGTACTCCCAATCAAAGCCCTGGTCACAGGATTCAATTTCAGCCCTCCAGAGGCTTCGCTCCAACCGATTTTGCTGCTGACTTTGGTGACATTTGCATCACGGCTGGCACTCTTTGCAGGAGTCAAAGCGATCGGCGGGGTTCAGACTTCCTTGATTGGTCTGCTTGAGCTGCTTGTGACGGTAGTATTGGCGATGCTGTTGCTCGGTGAGACTCTCGGCACAATCCAATGGCTGGGAGCTGTGTTATTGGTTGCAACACTCATATTGGCTGCATTCGAAGAAGAACTCGAAACCACTCGTTTTGCACGTGGTTGGCTCTTCTGGTTAAGACCACCAGCGGCTGACAATCACGACGAGATTGAAGCTTAGATCACTCATTCCGCAATTACATTTCACTCGCACCAACATGCACACCAGCTGTGCTATACTCACGGCAATCCGGCATCAATCCACTAGAGATCAACAATCAGGAGCGAAAATGGAACACTTTCTCGCCATCTCAGACCTGTCCTCTGATGAGCTGAACGGACTGATTGATCTTGCCATCGAGCTGAAGAAGGCCTGGCGTGAAGGGGGCAACGAACCGGTCCTTAAAGATAAAGTTCTGGCGATGGTGTTTCAGAAACCAAGCCTCAGAACACGCGTATCTTTTGACATGGCTATGAGACATTTAGGTGGAGATGCGCTTTACCTCTCACCCAACGAGATTGGATTGGGTAAGCGAGAGGCTATCGCGGACGTAAGTCGTGTCCTCTCCGGCTATGTCCAGGCGATCATGGCGCGCGTTTTCGCTCACGAGCATATTCTCGAACTTGCCAAATATGCCTCAGTTCCTGTAATCAACGGACTGAGCGACTTCAATCATCCCTGCCAGGCACTCGCTGATGTACTTACAATTAAGGAGAAGTTTGGCTCCTTTGATGGCCTGCGCGTCGCGTTCATCGGCGATGGAAATAACGTGGCTGTCTCTCTGCTCCAGAGCTGTGCGCTGCTCGGGATGGACTTCATTATTGCAACCCCCAAAGGGTATGAACTTTCTCGCGAGGCCGTAGAAATTGCTGAAAAGTTGTCTGTGGATCACGAAACTTCGATCACAGAAGTACACGATCCAGTCGCCGGTGTGGAGAACGCTCATGTCATCTACACCGATACTTGGGTCAGCATGGGTCAGGAGGAAGAAACCAAACATCGTTTAGAGGTTTTCCCACCGTTTCAAGTTAATACTGAATTAGTTCAGCAAGCAGCAGACGATGTGATCGTGATGCACTGTCTCCCCGCTCACCGCGGAGAAGAGATCACGGACGAAGTTGCGGATGGGCCCCAATCGGTACTCTTCCCGCAAGCCGAAAACCGGATGCATGCACAAAAAGCCGTGCTTGTTGAATTGCTGGCCTGATCCCTATAGATAATTAGATCAAACGAACCGGTTTGGAGATAGCAAATGCATATTAGCATTCCAAAAGAACGTCGGCCTTTCGAGTATAGAGTCGGACTCCCACCAGCCGGCGTGAACTTATTTACAAAAAACGGGCACACTGTTTACGTTGAAACTGGCGCCGGTGAGGGTGCCGGATTTACGGATGGTGATTACACAAAATCTGGGGCTCAAATCGTTTATAGCAAAGAAGAAACCTTTGGCCGCGCGGACCTCGTGCTCAAATTCGCTCGTCCTCTACGTGAGGAACTCGAGTTGATGCGCGACGGTGCTTCGCTCGCTGGCTTCTTGCATATGGCCGCTGCTCGACAAGATAAAATTGAGCTGCTGCAGTCCAAAAAAATCACCGCGATCGCATATGAACAAGTTGAGGAACCGGATGGCTACAAGCCGATCCTCGCACCCTTGAGCAAGATCGGAGGCCATCTATGTGTCCAGGTTGCGGCTCGCCTGATGCAGAACGACCACGGCGGCCGAGGCATCCTCCTGGGGGGGATCGCCGGCGTACCACCGGCTGAAGTGGTCATCATCGGTGCGGGCGTGGTTGGCACAACCGCTGCGGACATGTTTGCCCGCATTGGTGCCCATGTGACATTGCTCGACATCGATATTCGCAAATTGCAAAACGAACTAGACCGCCAGCTCTACCCCGTCGTAACCATGCTGGCTACCCCATACAATGTTGAGCGAGCCTGCAGCTATGCCGATGTGCTTGTGGGTGCTGTCCTACTCCCTGGTGCGCGCGCTCCGATTGTTGTCAGCAGGGATATGGTCCGCTCGATGAAACCACGCTCCTTGATCCTCGATTTGAGCATTGACCAGGGCGGTTGTGTTGAGACCTCGCGACCCACAAATCACGGCAGTCCAACGTTTGTGGAAGAAGGAGTAACCCATTACTGCGTCCCGAATATGTCTGGCGTATTGGGGCGCACCGCCAGTCACGCACTTTTCAGTGGCGCCTATCCATATCTTGAGGCCTTCTCAGCCTCAGGTATCGAAGCTTCTATTGAGGAAAACAGTGCTATCGAGAATGGGATCAACACACTGCACGGTGAACCGCTGCACTTGAGTCGGTTGGGCGGAATCGAGGGGAACACCGAATGACCTGGCTCACAAAATATGAGGATCGCTTGACAACCGCAGAAGCAGCGGTTGAAGTCATCCAATCTCATCAACGTGTATTTCTCACTGGAAACTGTTCCGTGCCCCAGAAACTGCTGGGAGCGCTGGTCGATCGGGCAGAGGCGCTGGAGGATGTCGAAATCGTGCAGGTGCTCACAGTCGGTCCTGCACCTCATGCGGATCCGGAAATGGAAGGCCACCTGCGTGTGAACACGCTCTTCATCAGCCCCAACGTGCGCACTGCTGTGCATGAAGGGCGTGCAGATTTCACACCGGTCCTGCTATCTGAAGTGCCGTTGCTTTTCCGTGAGGGTCACCTTCCACTGGATGTCGTGCTTGTTCAAGTAAGCCCACCCGATGAGCATGGCTTCTGCAGCCTTGGCATCGAAGCTGGTCTTGTGAAAACCCCTGCGCAAGTCGCAAAAATTGTCATTGCTGAGGTGAATGAACAAATGCCCAGGACTTTGGGGGATTCATTCATCCACTTCTCCAAGATCGACTACGCCGTCCCGGTCAACTACCCATTAGCTGAATTACCCATGGGCGAGCCGAACGAACTCAGCATGAATATCGGTCGACATATCGCCGACCTCATTGATGATGGCTCGACAATGCAGATGGGTATTGGAGCTATTCCAGATTCCGTCCTTAACTACCTGGAGGACAAACGTGACCTTGGAGTCCATACTGAGCTTTTTTCTGATGGTGTGATGAAACTTATCCAGGATGGCATCATCACCAATGAGAAGAAGACGCTGCACACTGGTAAAATCATTGCGGGTTTTATACTCGGTTCCCATGACCTCTACGATTTTGTGGATGACAACCCGATCATCGAGTTACATCCAACAGAGTACGTAAACGATCCATTTGTCATCGCTCAAAACGAGAAAATGATCTCGATCAATTCAGCTATTGAGGTCGATCTTACGGGTCAGGTTTGCGCGGATAGCATCGGACCAAAACTATACAGCGGTGTTGGCGGACAGCTTGATTTTGTTTACGGCGCAGCTCGTTCAAAAGGTGGTAAACCAATCATCGCACTCCCATCAACTGCCACACCCGGCGGTGGTGATGCGATTAGTCGTATCGTTCCGACCTTAAAACCGGGCGCCGGAGTTGTGACCACGAGAAACCATGTTCACTACATCGCCACTGAATACGGTATTGCATATCTCTATGGAAAAACCATCAAGGAGCGTGCTCGAGCGCTAATAGAAATTGCCCACCCTGATTTCCAGGAGGAACTAGAACGTCGGGCATTTGAATTGAATTACCTATGAATCGAAAAGCAAAGATCATCGCAACAATTGGCCCCGCATCAAGCAGTCGTGAGATGCTATCCGATTTGATAGATGCAGGCATGGATGTCGCCCGCCTAAATTTCTCACACGGCGATTATGATGGCTATACGAATACAATTGGGACTTT
>JASFLN010000118.1:0-5553 GCA_050118075.1 Anaerolineales bacterium | reverse complement strand
CATCATAATCACCGGCAATCCAGGGATCCTCTGTTGAATATGCTGCAGCAGCTCCAGCCCGTTGAGTTTGGGCATGTGATAATCCGTGATCACAAGGTCAGGGGTAGTTGAAGCCAGAACATCAAGCGCTTCCAGCCCATGCTGGACGCTTTTCACACGATATCCACTCGGGTCGAGCAGACTCTCCTCGATGAACTCGCGGATATCATCGTTATCCTCAACTACCAGGATCAAAGCATCAGGCATCAATATCGTCCGTATTCTTCCAATTTAGGATTGCGAACGGGTGCTTATGAACGGGGTACGACCTGGAGATGGCCTATCCCTGAATGGAGTGCTCATCATGATCAACGATCACCGCAGCAAGCTTGGAAATGACCGACTCCAGGTCCTGGGACACGGTCTGCAGTGTTTGTCCAGATGATGATTGATCTTCATCGCGCAGCAATTGAATCTCGCCGCGGGCAGCACGCAGGTTACGATGTATATCCTCCAACCAATCCGAATCTACCTGAACACCACCAATGGACCCTTGAATTTGCTGTTCAAGGCGCCGGGCTCGACTCTCCAATGCCTGGAACAACCGCGCGTTCACAAGCGAGATCGAGGCGTAATCCGCCACAGCTTCCAACATCACCAGTTGACGCTCGCTGAAAGGTTTTGGCGCTGAGCGGGCTACACACAGGACTCCAATGGGCTGATCTTTAACACGGATCGGCGCGATCAGCGCAGCGGATGCAAAGTTTGAAAGCTTGAATTTTGAAATGCCTTCACCGTGTATCGCCAGCGCCTCCCCCGAGAGCATCACCAGTGAACTGACACCATCATCCCATGGCTGTGAGAGCTTGTTGCGCAGGCCTTCGGGCAGATTCTTCTCGGCACGCAGGTAAAGTTCATCCGAACCTTCCTTGCGGACCAACACCCAGCCCATATCCGCCTCAGTGACGTACAGGCTGCCTTCAATTAGCTTTGCAAAGAGCTGACCCTGATGAGTCGTTGAGGTGACGGTCTTTCCCAGCCCGAAGAGAGTGGTTAGCTCGCGCACCCTTCGCTCCAGCTGACGGTTGCTTTCAGCCAGCTGCCCGGCAAGCTGACGGTGTTCTATTCGTAGACGGATTTCTTTGATCACTCGCTCCAACGCGGCGACGACCTCTGCCTCCCGGAGCGGTTTGACTAAATAATCGTGGGCTCCTAGACGAAAAGCCTGGATCGCATCCGACTCCATCCCCTCAGGAGCAGTGACCAGCATAGGGACGTCTGTGCCTTGAGAACGAAGTGCGACCAGCAGATCCTTACCGCTTAAACCCGGCAAGGTCAGGCTTGCGATGATGAGATCAGGACCAAACTGCAGAGCCTGTTGAATCGCTGAACCTGCATCCCCGGCGGTTGCCACTTGATATCCCATCGGTTTGAGAATCTCGCGTGCCATGAAGTCAAGCACATCAGGATCCTCGTCAACCACCAGCACCCTTTCAAGATTGATCCTGTCCATCATGGAGCTATGATAGCATGGTTTCGGTTCAGCTTACATCACCTGAAGGTGCCACAATCACGCATTAACTTTCCGTTGGTGTTAGAATTTCTTTAATGTTGTGG
Source organism: Anaerolineales bacterium (assembly GCA_050118075.1). Classification (GTDB taxonomy): domain Bacteria; phylum Chloroflexota; class Anaerolineae; order Anaerolineales; family E44-bin32; genus E44-bin32. The sequence goes on along the minus strand of JASFLN010000118.1, from coordinate 3,957 downwards.
TTTCTTCCGTAACCACATCGCAGCTTGACATCGACTAAATGAAAAACAACAGAGATGGAATATAAGGATTATTACAAAGTGCTTGGCGTCGATCGAGACGCCAGTGATGAAGAAATCAAAAAGACCTATCGCAAACTCGCGCTGAAATACCATCCCGACAAGAACCCGGACAATCCGGAGGCAGAGGCACGCTTCAAAGAGATCAACGAAGCCTACGAAGTTCTTGGCGATGTGAAGAAACGTGCCAAGTATGACCAGCTAGGTTCTTCATACCGCGCCTGGGAACGCACCGGCCGTGATCCCGGCAACTTTGATTGGTCACAATGGGCGAGGGGTTATCCTGGTGGCGGGAACGTTCGTGTGGAAGTTGGCGATATCGGCGATCTCTTTGGAGGCGGCGGCTTTTCCGATTTCTTCAACGCTATCTTTGGAGGTGGCGCCGCACAGGGTGTAGGTGATTTCGGACGTCGTGCACGAACCGCTCAGCGCGGACGCGATATCGAGCACCCCATCGCGATCAGCTTAACCGAAGCCTATACGGGCACTGAACGAACGATCCAGCGTGATGGCAGCCGCCTCGAAGTGACGATTCCACCCGGCTCCCGGACCGGTACCCGGGTGCGCGTAAGTGGCAAAGGCGAACCCGGTTCGGCTGGCTCAGGAGATCTCTATCTACGGGTGAACGTTCATAATGACCCCCGTTTCGAACGCGAGCGTGATAATCTTCGCACAAAGGTCGATGTCGACCTTTATACCGCCGTGCTGGGAGGCGAGGTCAAAGTCCCCACCCTGAGCGGAGACGTGATCCTGACCATCCCCCCTGGCAGCCAACCCGGACAGACATTTCGCCTGAAAGGCCGCGGCATGCCTCGTCTGCGCGATCCATCGAAAAAGGGTGACCTCTTCGCTGAGTTAAAGGTGAACATACCGGAAAACCTGAGCGATCACGAGCGGGAGCTTTTCGAAAAACTCGCCAATCTCAAGAAAGAGTAGCTCATCCAAAGAAAGAGTTGGTACCCTTCAGAATTGGTAGGCAGAATGAAAAAGAGAATCGCCCTATGGATCGCAGCATTTACACTGCTGCTCTCAAATTTGGCCTGCGGGCTTGAATTAGTGTCACCTTCTCTCGTTGAAGCGACATTGCCACCCGCAACACAGCTCCCGGCCTCAACCTCGCCAGCGATCAACTTGACCGCCCCCCAGATCACCGATCAAACCGAGATCACTCAGGGAGATCTCATCTCGCTCTACAATAGTCTCAGCCCGGGTGTGGTGACGATCTGGACCTTCGACGAGGGCACTGCTGGCCTGACCAACACTTTACCCACTGGTCAAGGCTCTGGTTTCGTAATCGACGATCAGGGCTATATCATCACGAATCATCATGTGGTCAATGGGGCAGGTGAAATCGAAGTCGATTTTCCCTCTGGCGCCAAAGCGTGGGCCGAATTGATCGGCACAGATCCAGATTCGGACCTTGCGGTTTTAAGCGTGGATATTGATCAGAAATTCTTAACCCCACTCCCTCTGGGTGATTCGAATAATGTCCGGGTCGGCGAGTTTGTCGTCGCGATCGGCAATCCCTTTGGATTGCGCGGGACGATGACGGTAGGCATCATCTCCGCGATTGGAAGGACACTCGAGTCCGAGCGAACCACGCCCGGCGGACTGCGCTTTTCAGCGGGCGACCTCCTCCAGACAGATGCAGCGATCAACCCGGGTAATTCGGGCGGGCCGCTGCTGAACATGAATGGAGAAGTCATCGGTGTCAATCGGGCTATCCAAACGGAGAGCTTCACCGTTGAGGGCGACGCAGCCAACTCGGGTGTCGGATTCGCAATCCCGATCAACATCGTCCGCCGGGTAGTACCTGGCATCATCCAGAATGGGGAATACCGTTACCCATACCTCGGAATTTCAAGTCTTGATGATGACTTATGGAACCTGAAGACAATCGAGGCCTTAGGTTACAGTCAGCTTACGAACGGAGCCTACATCACCGAGGTCGTTCCAGGTGGTCCTGCAGACCAAGCGGGTTTACGCGGCGGGACGCAGGACACCTCCATTCCCAACTTGCCTCGCGGCGGGGATTTGATCATATCTATCGACGGTGAACCGATATACAACTTTGCAGATTTGCTCTCCTACCTGTTCAAATACACCAGCGTTGGTCAAGAGGTAACACTGAGAATAATACGCGATAATCAGGAGGTGGAGATACCACTTACCATAGGCGCTCGCCCCTGAGGCTGCGTGAATCGGCCAAGCCTCATTAGCGGAGGAGGACAGCTATGTTGAGCGAGAACGATGTCCAGCAATTGATTGAGTTCGAGTCAACACACCCGGTCTTAAGTCTCTACCTGAATTTCGACCCCTCGCAGACGACCACCGAGAAGACGAAGCTCCGCAGTCGCCAGATGTTAAAACCTTACAGCGATCAATTCCCCGACGATGTGGAAGCGATGCTCGCATACCTCGAGCATGAATACGATGGCTCTGGTCAGGGATTGGTGATCTTCTCCTGCCAGGCGGAAGACTTCTTTCAACCTATCAGCCTACCTATTCCGGTTCGCAATCGGACCCGATTACTCCCTAAGCCCTACGTTAAACCCCTCGCAGCTCTGCTTGATCACTTCGGACATTATGGCGTGGCGATCATCGACAAACAGGGGTTACGCGCATTCCACTTCCACCTTGGCGAACTGAGTGAGCAAGAAGGTATTATGGGAGAAAGCGTGCGGCATACTAAAAGCGGTGGTGGATCCCAGGCGACCGGAAGACGCGGTGGTGCTGCCGGGCAAACACGCTACACAGAAGAGTTGATTGAACGAAACCTGCGTGATTCAGCCGACTTCGCGGCACAATTTTTTGATCAGAAGAATGTTCGCAGGATCCTGATCGGTGGTTCAGAGCCAATCATGCAGCGCTTCATTGAACTGCTCCCCAAACGCTTCCAGTCACTTGTTCAAGGGACCTTCGCAATTGAGATGACCGCCGGGCACAATCAGGTGCTCGATAAGGCGATGCACGTCACAGAAGAGGTCAAAGAGCGCGAGGAGACGGAGCTTATCAGCAATGTCTTAACGGCTGCCGCTAAAGATCACGGTGCTTCGGGTTTAGAGGATACGCTTCAAGCAGTGTACGCGGGTAATGTCCAGATGCTGGTCATCGAGGATGGCTACAGTGCGCCTGGGTACCAATGCACAAACTGCGGGTTCATCTCCGCGGAGCAAAGTGAGAAGTGCCCGTTCTGCGGTAACCCATTTGCGCGCATCGAGGATGCAGTTGAGATGGCGGTCCATAAGGTTCTACAAGATGGTGGGGATGTAGAAATTGTCTCTGCTTCCAAAGAGTTATCCGCGGTCGGCAGCATTGCTGCAGCCAGCCGCTATTAGAACCTTCTATTCATGCAAACTCAGGTTGAAGGACCTATAGATACGACGAGCCCAGATCCTTTCCTGTTCTGCCCCCAGTGTGGCACAGCTCTGGAAGCGTTCCGCGATCACGAGCGGCTGCGGAAACGCTGCCCTCAATGCGGTTGGATCCGCTATCGAAATCCGACAGTTGGTGTGGCGCTTCTGATCGTCCAAGACGGTAAAGTCCTGCTTGGCCAGCGTCGCGATCACCGCTGGTGTATCCCTTGCGGTCATGTTGAATGGGATGAAAACATCATCTCGGCTGCAAAACGGGAGGCGTTGGAGGAATTAGGAGCGGAGGTTTCCATCGCCGAGATTTTTGCAGTGCACTCCAATTTCCATGATCCCGATCAACACACCGTCGGGATCTGGTTTAGTGCCCATATGGATAGGAGCACAAAGCTGGATGCAGGAGGCGACTTGCTGTCGCTGGACTACTTTGAACTGCAAGACCTGCCCGACTTAGCGTTCCCCACCGACCGACTAGTGCTCGAAAAACTAAACCTCAAAATGCAATAGAAAAAAAGCCCCCGCATAATAA
>JASFLN010000117.1:0-5630 GCA_050118075.1 Anaerolineales bacterium | reverse complement strand
TCTAAGCTGATACTCTGGCTACATAGAAGACTGTTAAGATCCTAACCGGAAGATATTTTTCATGCTAACTGAGCGCACAATTCTGCATGTAGATCTGGATGCATTTTATTGTTCCGTAGAAGAAATTTTGCAACCCCATTTACAGGAGAAGGCTTTTGTTGTGGGTGGAACACCCGAAGGACGTGGTGTTGTGGCTTCGGCTTCCTATGCTGCACGGGAGTATGGGATTCATTCCGCGATGCCAACTGCGCAAGCGCTCCGACTGGCTCCTGCCTTGATTGTCGTCAGGGGCAGGCATCGAGTTTATAGCGAATACTCTAGAAAAGTGATGGCTATCTTACGTGAAAAAGCGCCGCTAATGCAACAACTATCGATCGATGAGGCTTTTCTGGATGTAACAGGTCTCTCAGAGTCAGGTGAGCAGATTGCGAAACAATTACAGAAGCGCATTCTGGAAGAACACAACCTTCCTACATCCTGGGGTATAGCTTCTAACAAGCTGGTCGCCAAGATCGCTACCGAAGTGGGCAAGCCAGCTGGTGTTGTTCGTGTCGAACCAGGTCAAGAGGCTGGTTTTCTTGCACCGCTCGGGGTGCGCATGCTTTGGGGCATCGGACCGAAAACTGCAGAGCGGCTGGAAGAGGTAGGCGTACGAACAATTGGCGATTTGGCTGCACTCTCGCCGGATTTGCTCCGGCAGCGATTTGGTGAACATGGTCTGGAACTTGCATCAAGAGCAAGAGGAGAGGATGACCGTCCCGTGGTTGAAGAGCACGATCCGCGGTCGATCTCTTCCGAACGCACATTTCCAATGGATATCTCTGATCCAGTTGAGATTCATCAGCGGATCCTGCGTTTAAGTGAGCAGGTAGCGCGTAGGATGCGTGCCGAGGAGCGCATGGGTTGGACGGTAAAACTCAAGCTGCGTTGGCCGGATTTCAAAACGATCACCCGTCAGACAAGGCTAAGTCAGCCGACTGATCGCGTGGATGAGATTTTTTCAACTGCTCTAGGTCTTTTGGATCAGGTCTGGAAGCAAACCAAACCAATCCGTTTGATTGGTGTCGGGGTTTCGGATCTTGTTGAACCCATCCGACAGCTGGAGCTCTTCGATCGCACGTGGGAAGAACAAGAGCGTCTACAAGAAGCGATCGACAATATCCGGGAGCGCTACGGACCGGATGCGGTTAGGAGAGCCGGTGGGTTATACGGGAGCATTCGTCAAGAGGACCCTGAAGGCGAAGATTGAGCTGATGTCAGGAAACCAATACACACAAGCGCAAATTTGGAGGCACGCGCATGACGTTGAAAGGTAAAGGTTATTATTTGTGGCAGTTGCCATACTGCGATAGCGGCGATCCTGAACTTATTGCTGCGCGTGCCAAGAAAGCCGGCTTATCGCATGCCATGATCAAAATCGCCGACGGTTCCACATGGCCATACAATTTTGATTTTGACCGCAACGTAGATCTCATTCCGCCGGTCGCGTCCGCATTGAAAGCTGAAGGAATCGAAGTGTGGGGCTGGCATTATGTGCGTGGCTACGATCCCTTGAATGAAGCTCGCCTGGCGGTCAAGCGGATGACTGAGTTGAACCTGGACGGTTATGTAATCGACGCTGAGGGTGAATACCGTGATAGGAGCAAGCGGGCTGCCGCAAGTCGGTTTATGCAAGAACTCAGGCTTGGTTTGCCCGATACACCGGTTGCGTTGAGCACGTACCGCTATCCGCGTGTTCATCAGGCTTTCCCGTATGCCGAGTTCCTTGATGGCTGTGACTACAGCATGCCGCAGGTCTATTTTGAACAAATGCACAACCCGGAAGAACAGCTGGAACGTTGTGTGGAGCAATACATGGCGCTCACTCCAGCACGACCGGTAATTCCAACTGCGCCGACGTATGCACGCGGAGATTGGCGTCCAACTGCAGATGAGATCACCCGTTTTCTGGCCAAGGCACAGGAACTGGGACTGTCTGCTGCCAATGCCTGGTCATGGGATTTCGCTGCTCGGCCCAAATACATCGATCTATTCAACGCGGTTGGTGACTATGATTGGCCGGCAGAACCGCCAGTTGCAGATATGCCGGAGCGCTTGATCGGCAGGATGAACCAACACGACCCTGTCTTTGTGGCGGGTTTGTATAAAGAGAATGCTGCACATGTCACGGGTGAACGTACAGTTGTAGGAAGGCCATATATCGAGCAGTGGTATCGAACCATGTTCACTGAGCTCCTGCCGGACGCAACCTTCAAGGTGACGGGAAAGTCAGGCACTGGCCGGACCCGTCATTACACATGGGAGGCGAGTAGTAAAGGTGGGTCGATCGTGGATGGTAATGATACTCTGGGTTTAATCGATGGACGGATCCAGTATCATTACACTTACTTCACGATTCGAAAATCGCTGCGGAACGCTGCATAATCAAGACCTTGTTTAAGTTGTTCAGCCCCGCTCGAAGCGGGGCTTTTACTTTTCTTCTTTCCTACACAATGCGAGATTATTTGGAGTTTAGCTTTGGAAGTAGGAGGCTCAGTAAGTAATAGAGTCCAACTGCCACGCTGATTGAACCAGCAGGGAGCATCACTCCTGAATCTTGAAATCCCATCTTGATCCCAAGCAGGATGACCGACCCAAGATAAAAGATTTGTGCCAATTGGATCCCTTGCGGGTCAAGCTGCTGATCGGTGTAATCGCCCACCGAAGTGCATTCTTCATATGAAAGATAGAGCGGTAGAGCAATAAGGATAAGTACTGCTGAAATTAGTGCTACAGTGATCTGCAATCCTACAAAACCAGGATTGGACGGACCGAGTAACACCGCAACAAGCGCTGCTATCATCGAGAGCCCTGCAAACACAAAACGGTTGGTTCTTTTTTCTGTGCGCAAGGCATCGAGAGTGTATGCCACTGCCCCGAGTATGCCAACGATCCAATCCATGCTCCAGCTAAGCCAAACGGTGAGAATGAATCCAAAACTCAAATCGACGATCGTTGCAGATAACCCCGTGCTGTGGTTAATGTAGCGCAGCATTAACAGCAGGAATGCCAGAAATAACAGATTGGTGGAGTATCCTGCTACTAACGTCGCAAGGATTGCAAAGGCTGCTGGAAATGCTGAATAGGGGTGATCTGGATCGAATTCTCGTGCGATTGCCCAGCCTAAAAAAAGTGTAAGGCTGGCACGGAATGCTGCAATTAAAGCTGAAATCAAGTCCAAACCAGCAATCAAAGAGAAGACACCGAAGAAGGCTGCCACAAGAATTGATAGAACAGCAATGGCGATATTAGTGGGAAATTTGGGATCAAATGGTCTCCCGATGCCAGTGATATTTGAGAGGTTCATCTGGATATTCATCTTTCGTGGTCTAAACTAAAAAGGGGATAAAGAGTTTGCTCTTCTGTTTGTAGTCAGCAAAACCATCGTAGCGAGATAAGGAGCGATCCTTGCGGAGCATATTGGGGATCCAATACAGGATGAGGTAAAGGCCCAGCACCAGAAAAGGAACCCAGTGATATGCGAGCAGGGCATACGATCCGTAAATGAGCAATTCACCGAAGTAATTCGGGTTGCGAATGCGCTCGAAAAATCCATCCTGGATCAGGTGCTCCGGCTTCATCTTGAGTGCAGTGAATTTTTGCATGTCTGACGCAACGTGGAACAAGACGCCTATCACAAAGAGCGCCACGCAGAGTGCCAGATACCATCCCGCATGCTGTGTACCACTGGAGATAAGCAACCAGGGTGCGATCAAGTAACAAGCCAAAGCCAACCAGATACCGAGCCCTATCAGCCAGCTAACCTTGCGCTCCCAGCTGCGATCGGGGAAGTAATAACTCTTAAGCACCCACACAACGCCATAGGAGCCATGCAGCCCGAGGTAGACCCATGCAGTCTGATTTCGCCAGGCATCGAAGTAGATCATCATCAGCAAGATGAAGATGCCCGTCAGCCCTTTGAAAATGTTGATGTAAATTTTCATTTTCATGAGGACTCTATTTCTCCTCCTGTATCACCCGCAGCTGAGTAGGGTAAAGCGTGTCGACTGCTTGTTTATTCGGCCTCTTCAATTTCGTAATCAAGATCTATCGGAAGAACATCGTTGAACATCGCCTGAGCAGGGCAATATTTGGTTTCGGAGAGTTCAATCGCGCGTTCAACAGCTTTTGGATCAACAGCATGCCCTTTAATGTGATACATAATCTTCATGTCCGTGAAGACTTTGGGGTGTTCAATTGCCCGCGATGCTTCAAGATCAACTCGGAATTCAGTGATCTCCTGGCGTTTCTTCTGAAGAATGGAGATCACATCCATCGCTGTGCAGCCAATGACACCGAGCGCAATCAGTTCCATCGGACGGAATCCATCGTCATCGCCGCCAACTGAGGAACTGCCTCCGAGTGGAACTTTAAAGCCCGTTTCGGCTTCCCCTTCGAATGTCAATCCTTGACTCCACGTAACTTTGGCTTGCATTGGGTCCTCCTCGTTATTGCCTCAAAATAGGGGTAACGGCAGATTCCAGCGCTTCAACACAAGTCGCGCCACTCCATGCGAGCTGCACCTCGCCGTGGTTGTCGATCAAGATTGAGTAAGGCAGTGAGATGGTGTTGAGTGCTCGCAATGTTTGTTCATCTGGGTCCAGCCATACAGGGAAGCTGATCGGGTTTTCCTGCAGGAATTTCTGGACGACACTGGCCGATTCTCCGATGTTGACACCGATCAGCACGAGGTCTTCATCGCGGTGTTCTTGATAATATGCTTCTAAATCCGGTAATTCGGCCAGGCATGGTGGACACCAGGTTGCCCAGGCATTGAGTAATATTGTTTTGCCGCGGAATCTTTCGAGGTTAACTGGTTCCTTTTCTAAGCTTAGAAGATTTAATTCGGGAACCTCGAATGAGACAGAGGCTGGTTGAACACAGTTTCGCGTTGTTGTACGAGCTTCTTTTATCCCGGATTCATCACCCAGCAGCTTGATGCCGAAACCGACAGCCAACAACATCAAACCCAGGCCGAACAGGATATAGGGGATTGGCTTTCGTTTACTCATTGAAGGTTCATTGCTTTCCTGCAATCCGCGAATCTGAACAAAGGAATATACGGGTATTCTCTGTGCTCCTAAGACCTAGGAGAAATGTTAGTTTATCAAGTACACACACCGGCAGATATGTAATCACACTCCGTACAAACCAGATTCAACATGCCATCGTATTCGAGTGTGCCAACTTTACACTTTGGACAAGTCTCTCCTGGCTCAGGTTTATCTTCATCCTCGGCACATGGCGAGGCCTCCAGCGACTTCAATTCAGAGCGTAGATATTCTGTAAATGACACGCTATCCTGCCAAAGGGGTAGGCTACTTGTTAATATAGTCTTTGAGATCAAGCGAGGTAAACAAACGCTCTCGGAAACCTTCGGGGAGTTCGACCCGTTCTTCCCGGTTGCGGTAAAGATAGATTGTTTTTTTTAGTGTGTCGATCATAATGCGGCAATCCGGGCATTCAGCCAAGTGTTTCTCAATTGCAGCACACACTTCGGCCCCGGCGGTGCCGTCAACAAAATCGGACAATTCTGGAAGCAGGTCTGGGCAATGATGATGCTCATCCATGCGAAAACTCCTTTGCGCGGT
>JASFLN010000116.1:0-5646 GCA_050118075.1 Anaerolineales bacterium | reverse complement strand
CACTTCGTAGGCAATCTTGGAAATTTGTTCATCGCCCAGACTGCGGGAAAAATGGCGGCAAATCGCCCGCACCATGGCGACTGTGACCGCAGCACCGGAACCAAGCCCTGCCGAGAGAGGGATATCTGAACGGATGGTAATGCGCATGTTTGCCGGGTAAGTGACCTGCAAAGTTTGAAGTGTGAGGTGAACGGCCAGCCCCAGGGGATTTTCGCTGCCTACCTCACTCAGTAGGAAGGAAAGGTCCAGGGCGGGTGATTGAATCAAAATACCGCTGCGGTCTTTAGGGGGCAGTGCGTCGACTTCAACTGTCGCTCGGATGGAGGGTAATGGCACGGCAATCGCTGGTCGACCGTAAACAACTGCGTGTTCTCCAAAGAGGATAATTTTTCCTGGAGCGCTAGCCTGGGTCATGGAGAAAGATACAACACAAAAATCGCGCTCAGCGCCCACAGCGCGACTGTGCTCATGAGCGGGATATCCTCCAGGAGCAAATCTTCCGGTGCTCCACCTTCACCCTTCACATGGATCAAGAATAGGTAACGAAAAATCCCATAAATCACAAAGGGAATCGTGAGCATCATTGCGTGGTTCTCGGGTAGATTGGATGCCGAGAAGGTATATAAGGCGTAGGCCACAATGGTGGTGCTCGATACAATGGAGAGCAGTTGATCGATGAACGAGATCGTGTATCCATCGAGAACCCGCCGGTGAGAGTTGGCTTTCTCAGCAAGCAGAATCATCTCTGCACGACGCTTGCCGAGCCCCATAAACAAAGCAAGCAGTGTGACACACACGTACATCCAGGGTGAGAAGCGTTGTACTGTGATCAATGTCACCCCTGCGCCTACTCGCAAGACGAAGAATGAGGCCAGTATCAATACATCAATGATCGCGACGTGCTTCAGGAAGAATGAATACAGCAAATTTAGACCAAGATAGGTGATCAGGATCAGCCCGAAACCAGGCTCCAGAAGGAATGAACCGGCGATCGCAAGTATAAAAAAGAGAATCGCTGCGACCCTTGCGACAGGTAAAGGTAATGTGCCAGATGCGATCGGTCGATTTCGCTTAACGGGATGGGCTCGATCCTGCTCCAGATCCACAAGATCATTCATCAGATAAACGGCGCTTGCTCCCAGGCAAAGCAAGGCAAATCCGAGACTCGTCTTTAGAAGAGGTTCAAATTGCAGCAGCTGTTGATCGAAAACAAGCGCTGTGAAGATGATCCCATTTTTGACCCACTGCTTGGGCCGCATTGACTTAAGCAAGGCTTTCAACATGCCCAGCATGATAGCAGGAAGGTCACTGTGGAGCAAGGTGCGTTTCATTGCGTGGGCAGCCTGGCTCGAAACGTGTAAAATCGCATGTATGCCGAAGAAAGAACGTGTGGATGTGCTGCTTGTTGAACAAGGCTTGGTGGAGAGCCGCTCGATGGCCCAGCGGCTCATCATGGCTGGTCAAGTCCGTGCCGAGGGAGAACGTGTGCATAAGGCTTCGCAGCGTTTCACCCCCGACGTGCATTTGGCGGTGACCGAATTACCGCGCTATGTTTCTCGAGGGGGTGAGAAGCTAGAAGCAGCTCTGCGGGCTTTCCCGATTGAGGTTTCAGGAGTTGTGTGTGCAGATGTTGGCTCCTCTACGGGAGGGTTTACAGATTGTTTGCTTCAGCATGGAGCGGCGAAAGTATACGCAATCGATGTGGGTAAAGGGCTTTTACATTGGTCACTGCGGGGTGATCCGCGCGTGGTTTTGATGGAAGGAGTTAACGCTCGTTATCTCGAAGAATTACCCGAAGCAATGCGCATAGTCACAATAGATGCTGCGTTTATCTCGCTTCGAATGATCCTTCCACAGGCTAAAGCGTGGTTGGGTGATCCGGGAGATGTGATCGCATTGGTCAAACCTCAATTTGAAGCAGGACCAGAGCTTGTAGGCAAAGGGGGCATCGTGAAGGACATGCAGGTCCACCGGCAGGTCCTTGAGGATGTTATTCAATACGCAATCAGTAACGACTTGGTGCCGAACGGTCTTATCCGATCGCCAATAAAAGGTGCAAAAGGCAATATCGAGTACTTACTCTGGTCAAGCACAAATAAGCCGGGATTGTCGGCAGAGGGCTTGATTCAGGACGTGCTTTAAGCACCTGATCGACTCGCTTCTCTAAGGTATACTTCTGGCGGTATGCATCAAGTTGGAGGCAATCAAAACGGATGTCTTCTACGTGAACTTGTCTGATCAAACTCAAGCGCTAAAGGAAAATAAAAACCGCTCCAACCCCAAGAGATGGTTTGGGGTTATTCTGGGTATTGCCATCAGCGCGGTGACTATCTATCTTGTCTTTCAATGGGCAGGTTGGGATCCGTTGATCGAAGCGCTGTCACGCGTGGATTTATGGTTGGTAGCTCTGGCCATGATCGTCTTTCTGATCTCAATGCTTGCACGGGCATTGAGTTGGCGTGAATTGTTGGACCGTAAGTTCTCCTTGCTGCAAGTGCTGGCTGCGCTGAATGAAGGCTACCTGTTGAATAACATCCTGCCCTGGAGATTAGGTGAATTCGGCCGTGCGATTTTATTGGGTCGAAAGGGAGCCAGTGGAACTCTCACCGTGCTTTCGACTATTTTCGTTGAACGTATGCTGGATGTCTTTATCGCCTTCAGCATCCTTGTTGCCTTGCTGCCTACGGCTGCGGGTTTGCCGGAAGCAAGACGCACCGGTTTGATCCTGGCGAGCATTCTGGTTGCGGGAGCGATTGTGGTGTGGTTCTTGCTCCGTGATTCTACATGGATCCAGCGATTATTTGCACGTTTACCAGGGGATGCATCCCGGTGGGAGGTCTTCTGGCAGCGTATACAGCGGGGATTAATGGTATTGCGTGAGCCTTCTCGCTTCTTACGAAGCTTATCCTGGCTTGGTCTGAGCTGGTTTCTAGCAGGGATCCAATATTGGCTTGTTCTGCGGGCGGTAGTCCCTGAAGCGAATTTGCTGTGGGCGTTTTTCATGCTCACGGTGACTCTTTTAGGGATTGCAGTGCCTTCCTCACCAGGGTTTATTGGTGTTTTCGAGGCGGCTGGAGTCCTGGCGCTCTCTGTGTTCAATGTGCCGCGTGGTGATGCCCTTGCAGCCAGTTTACTGATCCATGGCATCGTGTATGTCCTGGGTTCCTTGCTTGGGGCTGTGGCTATAACGCGGGAGGGTGAGACCTTAATGGGGATCTACCACCAGATACGCACTCGTTTTGCGGCCGAAGCTGTCGCAGATACATAATATATGCGCATACTCAACAGCCTCTATTACTATCGGCCACATTATTCAGGGCTAACCGTGTATACCGAACGCCTGGCTCGCCACCTGGCAGCGCGTGGGCATGAAGTGACCGTCCTGACGTCCCGATATGATCCTGACCTGCCGGCAGTAGAGCAGGTCGACGGCGTCACGGTCAACCGTCTCCCGGTCCTGCTGAAGGTGAGCAAGGGACCTATTATGCCCACGCTCCTTCTTCATGCGCTGCGAGCACTCAGGCGTTCGGATATCCTGCACCTGCATGTACCGCAGCTCGACGCTGCACCATTGGCGCTGCTCGGCAGGATATTGAATGTGCCGGTCGTGCTGACCTATCACTGTGATCTTCGTTTGCCCGAATCGATCCTTAACCGGATTGCAGGTCTGTTGAGTGAATTGGCTAATCGAATCTCGGTCGCGCTTGCCGATGTTGTCGTAGTCAACACTCGCGATTACGCCGAAGCTTCAGCGACACTGTCAAAAGTTTTGTACAAAGTAAGAGTTATCCCTCCGCCGATTGAGATTCCAGAGCCACAATCCGAACGAATTGTATCGTTGCAGAAAAAGTATCAAGTCCAAGAGGGGCAGATACTTATCGGCATGGCTGCGCGACTTGCCACAGAAAAGGGTGCAGAATATCTTGCACAGGCTTTGCCAGAAGTGCTTGTATCTTTTCCTCAAGCGCGAGTGCTGTACGTCGGCCAATATGAGGATGTCCTGGGTGAGGAGGAATACGGGCTCCGCATGGCACCGATTCTAAGAGAGCTCGGTGAGCATTGGACATTCCTCGGGATTCTGGATTCGGATGATCTTGCCGCGTTTTTCTCCATTTGTGATGTCACCGTGCTGCCGAGTCTGAACAGCACGGAGAGCTTTGGGATGGTTCAGGTGGAATCGATGCTCTGCGGTACTCCAGTGGTGGCAAGTGATCTGCCTGGTGTCCGGCAACCCACAGCTTCAACGGGTATGGGGATCACGGTTCCACCGCGCAATTCGCAAGCTCTGGCCGAGGCGATCATTGAGGTGCTTGAGAGCCCCCAGCGCTATTGGAAACCACGCGATGACGTCGCAAGCATGTATTCGGCTGAAGTCATCGCAGATGCCTACGAAACACTCTTTGAATCTTTGCTTCAGCGCGAAGGAAGGTCGGGGTGACAAAGAAGGATTTCCTTTGGGCACATCTAACGGCGCTGCCCTACTTTCGTTCACTGCTCCGGGCTGTGGAAGCCAATTATTACCAGGACGTGGACCTGCCTGCGCCGGTGCTTGACGTAGGCTGTGGCGATGGGCATTTTGCCAGCGTGGTTTTCGAGCGGAGGGTCGATATCGGGATTGACCCCGAGTTGGGTTCTCTACAGGAGGCCCGTCAAACCGGAGTTTACCGTATGCTGCTGCAAGCAGACGGGGCGAATCTCCCTTACCCAGATCATTCGATGGGTTCGGCTTTCAGCAATTCGGTGCTTGAGCATATCCCTCATCTTGATGATGTGCTAAAAGAAGTGGGCCGCGTTTTGAAACCTGGAGCTCCCTTCCTGTTTACTGTCCCTAACCCCGGGTATCACGACGAGTTGAGTTTCCCGAACTGGTTGAGAGAGCTTGGTTTGCGATCGATCGCGTCTCGCTACCGTGAGTGGTTCATGCGAATGTCACGCACGATACACATGCTTGATCGAGAGGGATGGCGTGCTAAGTTGACACGGGCAGGCTTCGCGATCGAAGATGCATTTGATTATTTTGCTCCCTCAGCGCTACATGTCCTAGAATGGGGGCATTATTTTGGTGGACCTTGTCTCTTGCCCAGGGCTTTATTCGGTCGATGGATCATCGCTCCATTTCGTTGGAACCTTTGGCTGACTGAACGTTTTGTAAGGCGTTACTATGACCCAAGTCCAAGAGACAATGGCACTTACAGTTGTTATCTGGCTCGAAAGCAATAATGATGATGGATCTTGAAAACAATACACCAGAAGCTAATGACAAGCACCCAATCGGGGATGAGCCTAGTGTTCTTGATTGGTTGAAATCCCTGTTTAGTGGCCATCCAATCCCAATCCCTGAATCGACGGGTACCGAGCCCGAAGTGAGGCGCGCCTCCATTCAGAAGAAGGTGGCTGATAAAGACGAACAAACCAGTACGCGGAGTGTAATCCGGGCTTCCCAGTTTCGTCTACCGCTGGCGCTGCTTTTCGCCTTAATGGCTCAATTTGGACTCGAGCAGGAAAGTGCATCAATTACGTTGAGCATACTGCTCTATGTGCTTGCAGCTGCATTGATCGGTTGGGCAGCGTGGAGCCGTGATTTTCCGCTCATCCATCGCCCACTTCTCCCGGTACACATGCACGCAGTCAGGGTACGATTGCCGT
>JASFLN010000115.1:0-5658 GCA_050118075.1 Anaerolineales bacterium | reverse complement strand
GCTCGGCATTGTCCGCCGTGCAGGAGACCAATTGTTGTTTGTCGAGGATTACGTAGTCCGAAAGGGTGACCCCCACGCTGAAGGAGAGGCCTAGCTTGGGGAGTGATCCGTGAAGATAGCCGCCCCTGGCCAAATCGCCGGGGGCAGTTTATTTATACTGGGATAATCGTGGGTACTAAAAGAGCATCTTTTGGTGGCCAGGTCTTCGTCCATCCACGGTGATATAAGGGGCGCTGCGTTCTGTGATCAGTCGCAGACTACGCAACCGATCAATATCTTTCAGCCGTCCTTGCCGGCGCAGAGCCAATAGCCTGTCGACAGTCTGGGGGCCAATTCCGGGAACCCGGATCATTAATTCGCGCTCTGCAAGGTTAAGTTCGACCGGTGATTCCCGCAGAAAGTGATCCGCGTACACTCGCTTCGGATCACGCTCGAGCGGCAGTTCACCATCGGATGTGAACGGGAGTTCTTCCAGGCTGAACCCGTAATCGCGGAGTAAAAAGGAAGCCTCATATAGTCGCTGTTGTCGCAGAGGATTCTCTGCAGGCTGCGATTCCATCGGTGTGCCGCGGACCGGGGAAAATGCTTCGAAATAAACTCGTTTCAGTTGCAGTTGAGCGTAGAGATGCTCGACGGTGGAGAGCAGCTCAACATCCGTTTCTCCGGCTGGACCAACGACAAATTGAGTGGAAGTCGAAGGCCAGCGCCCCTGCCAACCAAGCTGAGAGGGCGTGTTCTTTCGAATTTCCTGAGCCCATTGCAGAGGGTTGAGCAGTTCACGCTTGAATTTCTTCTCTGGAGCCAGCCTGCGCAATCGCTCCCCATTAGGCGCTTCCAGATTAGTCGAGACCCGGTCCGCAAGCTGCATGGCGCGTAAGACCTGACCTTCTTCCGCGCCGGGCATGATTTTGATATGCAGGTAGCCGCTATACTGCATTTTATGCCTGAGGAGTTCCGCCGTATCCAGAACTTTATTCTGGGTGTTCACACCACCGTCAAATAATCCGGTTGAAAGGAAGACCCCTTCAATCCAGCCAGCGCGGTGAGCTTGCATGACGACACGGGCAAGTTCGTCTGGCTTGAAAGTAACCCTGCGGTGATCACGCCCCGCCTGAAATGGGCAGTATAAACAGTGACGTTCACATGCCGTGGTGAGCATCACTTTAAGAAGTGGGAAGCGCCGACCTCCTGGAACCGCGGCCAGGTGGATTGGAACTGATTGCCCCTTTGCTTGAATGATATTTGCTGGGGATCGTTGTCCATATACTTCCTGGAGTTGCTTATCCGTCCAACCGCATCCGGGGGGCGGGGGTGTTTTTGCGCTTATCGAAAGATCATCGTCGGCTTCGAAGCGCGTTTGATTTGCAACGTAAGCCAACTTTTGGAAGCTGTCCATTACTCAAGAGTAGCACATATGTTCTGATAGATCAACTACAGCTTATGCAACTGCGTTTTTTGATGCGCTTGCCCCACTCTTTTTGGGGGTCTACAATCACCTGACCACCAAGGATGGGGTAAGGCATTTTCTGCACACAATCCTTGTGCTATACTGCGCGGCGATGATGAGCGAGCGTGATTCCGTACATGATGTGGCACGGCTCCTGAAGCGCGGCGGGTTGGGATCGGTCTTTGCTGCCGTGCTTGAAGCAGGCGGCCCGCTGCGCGTGCTAGGTGCCCAGGCTGCATTTATGTTTGATCCTTTGCTAGGTGGAGATGCGGGCACGCTTACACGCTTTGGTGAGATTCTGGAGGATCCGGAGGCTTTTGCAGATTTGATCAGCGTATTGAGGGATGAGGATTCAGGATGATAGGGGTCAATCTGATTGGCCTTCTTGTGCTGGCATTATTTGTCATTCTTCTGATCGTTTTCATCGCGATTGGAGATCGTTGGCCGGTTAGTTTCCGCAAGATTCAGGGGTATCAAGCGTTGGTGGATGCCCTGGAACGCGCGGTGGAATCGGGCGAGCGTGTGCATCTCTCGCTCGGGACTGGTTCTTTGATCGGGACCGATAGTGCCGCAGCTTTTGCGGGGCTAGTGATCTTGACCGAGATCGCCAAGGTGACTTCTTTGAGCGATCGCCCCGCAGTGGTCACAACCGGTGATGGTGCCATGGCTATTGTCGCACAGGATTCGCTGCGCAGCGCGTATCGTAAAGTGGGTGCACTGGACCGCTATCAGCCGATCTCGGCGCGCATGTTGGGGCCAACACCGTTCAGCTATGTGGCGAATATCCCCATGCTGCTTGAAAGCGAAAAAGTATCAGCGAACGCCCTGATAGGAGCTTTTGGAGCGGAAGGTGCGCTGGCTGCAGACATTGGTGAACGCAAGCAGACTTTTGTGCTCGCCGGGACCGAGGACATCCAGTCACAGGCACTCCTGTACGCCACGGCGGAATTCCCCCTCATTGGCGAAGAAGTTTTCGCCGGAGGTGCTTACCTTGACGTTAGCCCTGCCCACCATGCTAGTTTGCGGGTTCAAGATACGGTCCGTTTCATCATAGTGGGCGGCATATTGGTCGGGTTGCTGCTCAGTCTGCTGGGGATCAGCCTGTGAGACTTGGAAGTTACTTGATCTGGGCAGCTGTTGCGGCTGTATCTGGCTTATTCGTGCTCTTGGGTTATTTCATCCCGATCGATCTGGTTCCGGTTGCGTTCCAACTGCGATTGCTGATCATGCAGTGGGCGGTGCTGTTGGCAGCAGTTGGCCTGTTTGTCGGTCTTGCTAATCTCTTCTCTGTACACTGGACAAAAGTAGGTGAACAGTCAGAGGGGTGGCCATACAGCGCGATCCTGCTGATCTTCTTCCTGATCACACTCATGGTTGGGCTGGTTTTCGGTCCAGATAGTGAAACGGTACGTCTCCTGTTTAATTATGTCCAGCTTCCAGTGGAGGCGACGCTGAGTGGATTGCTTGCGATCAGCCTGGCACTGGCAGGATTTCGCATTGTTGGTTATCGACGCGATTTCATCAGCGTGGTTTTTGTGGGCACTGCGTTCCTTGTGCTGATCGGTTCGGGTCCTGGGTTAATCGCGACTGACGGACCGGGCTTCGAATTTTTTGCTGGCCTGCGGAATTGGATTGCCCAGGTGGCTGCAGCAGGTGGTGCGCGTGGGATCCTGATCGGCGTGGCGCTCGGCTCCATCGTCACAGGTTTGCGTGTTCTATTGGCGATCGATCGACCCTATGGTGACGGCTGATGGCTGATATTCGCTGCCCGATGTGTAGTGCGGAGAATTCACCAGACGCTGATGTTTGCGTCGAATGTGGAGCGCGTTTGACCCCGCTCATCGCGGGTGAAGAGACAGGCACTGGATATCCTGAGGACAGGCAGCGAGCCGCGATGGAAGGCGCCACTCCCGAGGGAGAAGATTGGCTAGACCGTATACGCAGAGGGATCGATTCGGCGCCTGTTGATGAACCAGAGGAAGTGACGGACGCTGAACCTGATGAGAGCGCCGGTTTGTTCGAACAACTTCGTAAAGCTGAAGCGGATGATGAGCCCGCTCCAGATGAAGAGGATCAACCGGACTGGATGGACGAATTCATCGCTGCTGGTGACGAAGAGGCGGTTGTTGAAGGGCAGGATGATGAAGTCCCGGACTGGCTTGCGCGTATTCGCGAGAAGACACAATCTCAAGATGTTGGTGTTGGTGCGGATGAAGATGATTGGCTGTCTTCATTAAGAGATGAGCAAGAAAGCCCTCAAGCTTCCAGCCCCGCGGGTCTGGAGGAATTGGAAGCCGCCTCAGAAGAAGAATCCGAATCCGACCTTCCGCAATCCGCGCCGCTCGACCTCGGCGCACTATCTTCTGTGCCACCTCCGGATCGCCCTTCCGGTGAATGGAAGATGGTGGAGGATGAGACTGAGGCTGGGGTAGAAGCCGAAACGCCCCTTGGGGCGCCAGCGGATTTCAGTGCGGCAGGTTTCAGCGCTGAGGATACGGATGGTGAGCTTCCGCATGTGCCGGCGTTAATCCCGGAAGACACGGGCGAGAAGCCGATTATTGAGATCGATGAGCGTGTGCTCGACTCGGCCGAACTTCCCGGTTGGCTGGAGCAGATCAAACCCGCACTGGCCGCTTTGGAAGAAGAAGAGGCTGCGCTGGAAGACGAAACACCATCTGGCGAAGGTCCTGACCTGGCGCCTGCGACGCTGCCTTCCTGGTTGGAAGCGATGCGCCCGGTGGATGCGTTCCGGCCGGAGATTGACATTGAGCCGGAGGAAGACCAACCTGTAGAATCAGCCGGACCGCTGGCAGGCTTACGGGGCGTGCTGATGGCTGAACCAGTCGTGGCAAAGCCGCGCACCTCAAGTGCCTCTGCCTCGCGTCTGGAGGTCACTGAACGCCAATACGCACAAGCGGAACTGCTGCAGCGTCTGGTGCAGCAGGAAGCGCGCGAGGTGCATGTCGGACCGCAAAAACCCTTCACGCTTCCCATCGCACGCTGGCTGGTTACACTCGTATTGCTGGTCGCCATCTTGCTTCCCTATGGCTTTGATCAAATCGGCATCCAGGGCTTTGGCACACCAAATGTCGTCTCGCCTGACTTGCCCCCACTAATTTCATTGGCGAACAACTTGCCGGTGGATCGACCTGCACTGGTTGTTTTCGACTACACACCTGGATACAGCGGCGAATTAGATACCGTTGCGGAGTCACTGCTCGTCCATCTTAGCAGTCGTGGAATTCCTATCGTCACACTGTCGACACGTGTAACAGGACCACCGCTGGCGGAACGATTGATGGATCAGGTTTTCGCGCAGATCGGTGCCAGCGGACAGCAGCATATTAATCTTGGATTTCTCTCCGGCGGGCCGACCGCGATTCAATTATTTGCGGTGTATCCACGCGATGCGATCCTGACCGGATTCCGATTACCAGAAGGCTTGACCCGCCAGAATTTATGGTCTTCTCCGCTCCTTCAGGGCGTCGAACGTTTGTCTGATTTTGGCGCGGTTGTGGTGATCACCGCCGGCACCGAGACAGCGCGGACTTGGGCGGAGCAAACGCATCCCTGGATTGGCGAAGCACCGTTGGTGATGGTGCTGAGTGCAGGCGCGGAGCCGCTGATTCGTCCTTATTACGAAAGTCTGAACCAGCAGGTCGATGCGATCCTGACCGGGCTTCCTTCCGCAGTTGCGTACCAACAAAACACGGGCCAGGAAGCGACCGCACTGGTGGGTTGGGACTCGTTTGGATCGGGTTTATTTATGGTCGAGCTTATTCTGCTCGCAGGCATAGGTTATGGCGTATTCCGCTGGCTTATGGATCGGCGAAGTGGATAGGACGGATAACAGGATTGATGCCAGAATTGTCACTTGATTTCTTTGGGATGATCATTGCGGCGTTGCTGACGATTATGGTGCTCAGCTACATGATTGGCGACAACTTGCTTTTCAGGATCGCGGTGTACATCTTCATCGGTGTTGCGTCTGGTTATGCAGGTGCAATCGCCTGGCATAATGTCATCCGTCCAGCGCTGATTGATCCGATACTGCAGGGCGGTTTCTCGGCGCTTATCAGACCGGAGGCGGTGGGGACATATCTGCTACCACTTATATTGTCCGCTCTGCTGCTGATGAAGTTATCCCCGAGGACAGCTCGCTTTGGGACACTGTCCGTGGCGATCCTGGTCGGCGTCGGCGCGGCAGTGAT
>JASFLN010000114.1:0-5660 GCA_050118075.1 Anaerolineales bacterium | reverse complement strand
TGACCTGCAGACGTCGTCATCATTCTCTGGGACAAATCTGTTAGGAGAATACGGCATCCCGGCTACGAACTTGATGCCTGAGCCTGAGCTGGATGACTGCGAAACCTACTACTGGCGAGTGGCTGGCGTGCAGGGGGGCAGCCCCGGCCCATACTCAGAAACGCGATGGTTCCGCACCAATGAATCGGGCAGCTGTCTTTTCCCGTACTATCCTGGCTGGGTGCTTGAGAATGTCAACTGCCGAACGTGTGCAGATCGTATCTGCCCGATCCGGTACATTTTTGAACAGGGGATGATGGCAGAGGTGCTGGGGCGCAGCTTAGATGGTGCCTACGTCAAGCTGGCCAATCCGAATGGAGGCGAATGCTACTCGCCTAAGTTCGCGATCGAGGTAGATATTGAGAAAGTGGAGGTGGTGCGTCTACCACCGACACCGACGCCCGTGCCACCCACACCGACGCCGGTGTGCACGAGGACTATGAATCGGAATGATTGTGAAGCGATTGGTGGCACATGGCATCAAACTGCAACAAGTGCTGATGATGGTTACTGCGAATGTCCGTAACAATGCAGCAGGGGCACGCTATAGCGTGCCCCTGCAGTAAGTATGAGTGAACCAGGTAGGGGCGGGGTCACCCCGCCCCTTCAAGCTAGCCTTCCTGCGGGTAGAGCGCTTGAAAAGCGGGCAGCTCGCGCAGCGAATCCAGGTCGCCGTCCTGCTGGGACCAATCGATCAGCGCGCTGTTCATCGCGAAGCTCTCACCAAGCAGCTCGATCGCCCGTTCAGGGCGTTCGTGCAGGGCGTAAAAACAGGCCAGGTTATAGCGTTGACTGCCATGCCAGCTCGTGGAGTCGTCAAGTGTGATTAAGGCTTCATAGAGCTCCAGCTGTATCCTCTCCGCCTCTTCGAACTCACCAGCTATCACGAGTACATCACATAAATGTGCGTAGGAGTGATAGCCCTCACCGAGCGCAATATACTGCCAGAGTGGGCGGCCATTGGTAAATTCAAAGCTTTCGTCATCTGCCAGTGTGCTATCGTCTAAACCTTCGATGACATCAATGAGCTCATCCTGGGCCTGTCGAGCCCAGTTCATCACCGCGCCCCAGGCGTCGTCTTTGTGCTCTTCGAAGACAGCGTCATTGGTCTGCAGGAAATCGGGATCGGGGGGTGGGACCTCTCCGCCGGAAAGTGCGGCGCGCAGGCGTTGAGAAAAGACCTCCCGCCAATAGGTTACGTGAGCGATATGGTCTTTCGCGGACCAGTCATCCACCTGCCCGAGGGCACTTTTCTGTTCGTCGCTCAGACTCGACCATACACGCTGTTCGGATCCATGCTGGGCCAAGAGCAGGGTTGAAAGATCCTGCTTATATGACGAAGAGTTGGACATAAGTACCTCCATCAAATGGGTGTTCTGTCTTGCAGCCGTAAGTCACTTGTTGAACTTTGGTCGAACTTGATAAGCGAAGATCAGATGGTAAATTGTCATTCCGAATATTGACCGCGGAAAGCTTCTATTGAAGATCTTCACTCGAAAACCACTGGTAAGTTCCTCTAAAGGTACTGCTAGAAATGGGTTTAGGTTTGAATGCGATGGGTATTCATATCCATGTATTGGGCTGACCTGACGACGTATCGATCGTGCGATTGATAAGGAGCACTCACATGGCGAGCTCTCAATCTAGCTGATGGACTTGAACAGGCAACGGTCCCAAGATGAACGTGAGCATTTATTCAAGCGTATTAAATTTGTCAGGTCTGCTGGTAGGGGATAAAGTTCCGGGATGAGGCCATCTTTGGAATGAGAGCTTGTACGCCAGAATAGAAGTCACAATGCCATCGATTGAAGATCCGGTTTCGCGTTTCCGCAGATTGATCCAAAGCAGTGATCGAGTCCGCTCTCAGCACGGGCAGGCTGAGCAATCAGACGCGGCTCGGCTCCACGAAGAAGAGCTCTTTGACGGCGAGAGACAGGCTCCGCGACCGGTGATCTGGCGCTCGATCGCCATGGCGGTTGGTCGGCGCATGCTCGTCGGTTTTGTAACCATGGTGGTCATTATTTTCCTCACCTACCTGGGACTCCGCATGGCCCGGGGTGAAGACTTTGGCTATGCTGCCAGGCGGGCACTTGATCAAACGCCTCAGTATTTACGAATGCTGCTCAGCGGCAATCTTGGTGTAACCGGTGAGTATGGGTATTCAGGTATTCCACTCCCGGTCAGCGACATACTGCCGCGTATATTTATCAAGAGTTTTGGTCTTCTGGCTGCCGGGTTGCTGATTGCAGGTGTGCTGGGCATCCCTCTTGGTTTCCTGGCGGCGATACGCCGAAAAGATTTATGGAGCGTTCCAGTGGTGCTGATCTCGATCATTGGGGTCTCCATACCAAGCTTCTTAGCTGCGCTCGCTTTTCAGTTGATCGTGATCCGCATAACTCAGGCTACCGGAGCGACTTTTCTACCCGTTGGTGGATTTGGGTGGGATAAGCATCTGATCTTGCCGGCACTCGTATTGGCTGCTAGGCCATTTGCCCAGATTGCGAGGGTCAGCTTTATGACCTTCAAGGAAATCATCGATCAGGAATATATCCGCACCGCACGAAGCAAAGGTTTGTATCCATGGTGGGTTTTTCTACGGCATGTCTGGCCAAATGCCTTAATCCCAATCCTAACTACACTGGCGGTCGCGCTTAGATATTCATTGATCAGCCTGCCGATCGTGGAGTATTACTTCGGATGGGAAGGCGTAGGTTTCTACCTCCTGAAAGCAATATCAACTCAGGAGTATGCGTTTGCAATCGGCATGCTCTTGAGTTTAAGCCTCGCGTTTATCCTGGTGAATGCGCTTCTTGAGATAAGTTATCAAGTGATTGATCCAAGATTGCGAGAACTTAAGGATCAAGGTCCTAGGATTGAAACCGAGAGCTTCTTTGAGAGGATCCTGAATGCACCAGACAGGATCCTGAGCAGATTACAACAAATCCCGGTCTTCGGAAGGTTTTTCCAGGATGGAGATCAGCGCAGCTTGCCTCCTCTAGCTGTCGCCGTAGACAAAGCACATGCAGATGGATCGGATGAAGAGCAAAGATCTGGCGGGTCAAGGCGAATCTGGGTAAGAGGCACACTGAATAATCCGGCACTTCTCATCGGGTTGGTGCTGGTGCTGGGCCTGGCGTTCATTGCGGTGTTTGGCGTCCAAATCGCTCCGCAAAGTCCATATACAACCCGCGGGCTAACGATCACAAATGGCGAGTTCAGGGTTCCACCCTTCCCTCCGGATGGGACATTCTTGTTGGGTACGGATCTCTTAGGCCGGGATATGTTGAGTATGATTCTGGCTGGAGCTCAACAAACATTTGTGCTCGTCGCGCTAGTCGTTCTCGGTAGGATCACTGTAGGGTTTCTCGTCGGTGCCATCTCCGGGTGGTTGAATGGAAGGTGGTTCGATAGGTTGGTTATGGGCTGGGTAGACGTACTGGCTAGTTTCCCGGCCTTGTTGATCGCAATGGTACTCATCCTGGCTCTTGATATTCGTCGGGGCATATACCCATTTATCTTTGCGCTCACTTTTGTCGGTTGGGGAGAGATCACTCAATATGTGCGTGCAGAGGTGATGCGCATCAAGTCGATGGCTTACATAGAAAGCGCCATAGCCTCGGGTTCTTCTACACTGCAGATCCTGAGCAAACACATCCAACCAAATCTGATTCCGGCCCTGATTTCACTGACCGCACTCGAAATGGGTGCGGTGTTGATGATTCTGGGGGAGCTTGGTTTTGTGGGGATATTCATCGGTGGCGGCATCTTTGCTGAGTTGGAGTGGATGGCGCCGCTGTTCCATTACTCAGATGTTCCAGAATGGGGAGCGTTGCTGGGAAACCTGCGTACCTACGCTAGGGGGTATCCATGGATGGCGATTTACCCGAGCATGGCGTTCTTCATCGCAATTCTGGCGTTTAATCTCTTGGGTGAAGGGTTAAGAACTCTTGTCGATCGGGTCGGGGTTAGAGCAACTCGCTGGCTCAACCGCTATACGCTTGCAGGGTCTGTGATTGTCATCCTGAGTATGCTTTCAATCAAGGGGTCGACAGGCGCAATGGCGTCATACCGCAAACAAGCAGAACAGTTCGATGGGTCAAAGGTCTCTGGTTCTATCGAGGCGCTAACCTTAGATCCCCTAGAGGGACGGGCGCTCGGAACAACCGGAATGAGGACAACTGCCATGTGGTTGGCGAATGCCTTTCAAGATTTAGAGCTTCAGCCAGCTGGAGAACTATTTACCTACTTTCAGTCCCGCCAGAGAGACTACGAGATTTTGGTTGACGAGCCGGTGTTAGCCTTTGATATTGATATGCCGGAACTGGAATTCAAACGTGATTACAACGTCTATCCCAGCATCCATACGATTTCCGGACTTGTGTATGCTCCGATCAGGTTTCTTGCTCTGGGTGAAGTGGGGACTTATGAGCGATTGGGTTATCTATATTATGAGTTAGACGGCCTTGACTTCTCCAATGAGATCCTGCTTGTGTTCCCGGAAGATATGTTCTATGTGGATCAGATCCCACACGCAGGGGCGTTGGTGATTGCCAGAGATGATTCAGCCCTCAGGATGAACTACACACTCTCGCCGTATGAAGGTTTCGGTCGGGGAGCCCCAGTATTGTGGATTTCTGAAAAGGTCGCCAATCAGCTGCTCAGGTCGCAGGAAACATCGGTTGGCGAGCTTTACAGCGTCTATAAGGATTTGGGTGAAGACGAAACACACTCATTGGGGATTGACGCACATGCCGCTATTGAGGTCCAGGGGGAGGCAATTTTCGGCGAAAGCGTTCAGCATGTGATCGGGCACTGGCAGGGGTTTGTGAGCAACGAATTCGAGGGTATCGATGATGAACTTTTTATCATCCTTGCCCAATATGATTGCCCTCCACAAGCTCCAGACGATGATTCTGGCTATTGCAGTGAATTCAGATCCGCTGGAGCAGCGGTGATGCTTGAGGCCATCCGGGCGATGCATGCTGCTGAATACCAACCCTACAGGACTTTTCTATTCATCGCCTACAGTGGCGAGGGCTACGAAGGCGGAGCTCGTTTTACGCCTGAAAACGTTGATAAATTCCTCGAAGCCAAGTATGGCTTTGACACTGCCTATGAACTCATGGGGGTAATCGAACTGGGTCAGTTGTATTCGGCTCGGGGGGACGAATTTCTCGTTAGATCGGATGGCAGCCTGAGATTAGCCCAGCTTTTTAAGGATGCGGCGCGTGCTCAAGGGCTCGATGTGGAAAGTGTGGGAAGAGCACTCGATCTTGATAGGATCTTTCAAACCGGGAGCACGATCGAAAGCGGCGTGGAAGCTCCCTGGATCGAGATCTCCGGGATGGGTTGGGATTCGGGGGAGGGTGATTTAATAGACACCCCTGTAGATTTGGATCAGGAATCTCTAGAGCGCATGGGCAGAGCACTGACCCAAACACTCATGGTTTTGGGAAGAGAGCTGGATTATTAAGCCCTCAGTATGAAATTCGGGCGGGACTCATTTATCCCACGGTGTTTATGGCGCTCTGGCGTTTGGCGTCTTCCGGATTTTCGTCAGAATATTTTGTACAATTAAGTCGTTGTTGAACCATCAAATCGTTCAATTAGCCGTGACGGGT
>JASFLN010000113.1:0-5715 GCA_050118075.1 Anaerolineales bacterium | reverse complement strand
GTGCGGGTGAAGCGCTTGAGGTTCCGATCGAGGAAGTCATGGTGGGGGATATCGTTATCGTTCGACCTGGAGAAAAGATACCGGTGGATGGAGTCGTCATCGAAGGACGCACGACGATCGACGAGTCCATGCTCACGGGCGAATCGATGCCGGTGGAAAAAAGCCCGGGAGAGAAAGTGTTTGGCGCCACGATGAACAAGCAGGGCCGGATTAAGTTTGAGGCTCTCAACGTCGGTAAAGACACGGCGCTTGCCCAGATTATTCGTTTGGTTGAAGAAGCGCAGGGCAGCAAGGCGCCGATTCAACGCATGGCGGATAAGGTATCGGCGGTTTTCGTGCCCATCGTCATTGGCATTGCAGTGATCACATTCCTTGGCTGGTATTTCCTGGCTCCACCCCCGGCGGAGGATATCTCCGCATTCACAAGAGCATTGATCAATATGGTCGCTGTCCTGGTTATTGCCTGTCCATGTGCAATGGGACTTGCGACGCCAACTGCTGTGATGGTGGGTACGGGTAAGGGGGCCAGCTCAGGTATATTGTTCAAGTCCAGCGAGGCTCTTGAACAGGCTGGTAGGATGGACACGGTCATCCTGGACAAGACGGGAACCATCACCCGTGGGCAACCCGCGGTCACTGACGTTGTGCTCAAAGGGTGGCAAGGGGACGAAAATTCGCTTCTTGCTCTTGCAGCGAGCGCTGAAAAAGGCTCCGAACATCCGCTCGGTGAAGCGATCGTGGCTGCCGCGGGGGAGCGAGGCTTGACCGTCCAAGAGCCCGACCGCTTTGAAGCAGTAAGTGGTCGCGGGATCGTTGCGACGGTAGCTGGACATGAAGTGCTGATCGGCACCGCACGGCTCCTTGATGAGCGTGAGATTTCGCTTGATGGCACGGTTGAGGTCGCCAATCGGCTTCAATCAGAGGCAAAAACCGCCGTCACGATATCTATCGATGGTGAGGCGGCGGGAGTGCTGGGCATCTCGGATACCCTCAAGGAAGGTTCCAGGGAGGCGATTCAAGCGCTGCATGACCTCGGTTTGGAAGTGGCGATGATCACAGGGGATAACGTACAAACCGCCGAAGCGATCGCTTCAAGTGTTGGTATCCGATTCGAAGATGAAGAAGGTCGTAAGCTCGTCATGTCAGAGGTGCTGCCAGGCGACAAAGCGGAGGTCGTGAAAAAGCTGCAATCTGAGGGCAAAGTGGTGGCCATGGTCGGAGATGGGATCAACGACGCGCCCGCGCTTGCACAGGCCGATGTCGGCATTGCCATTGGTACTGGTACAGATGTAGCTATTGCTGCCGCACCCATCACTTTGCTAAGCGGAGATATTCGAGGGGTCGCCCGCGCAATCACACTATCACGTGGTACACTGCGAACGATTCGCCAGAACCTGTTCTGGGCTTTGATTTACAACGTGCTGCTGATCCCATCAGCAGCCTTGGGTTTTCTCAATCCGATGTTCGCTGCAGGCGCGATGGCGTTCAGTTCAATTTTTGTCGTGACGAACAGCCTTCGATTGCGTGGATTGAAGTTGAAACGTGCCGAATAGTGAGCACAGGTTTCTCAGGCGAGTTATCGACCCGATAATCAGGGCCGATCCCTAAGCAAGGATGAGCTGTTTTGATACCCTGGAGGCCTGATCGATCATGAATTTTGGCACCCTCTCACTGAGTCCGTATGGGATAGGTATTTCTGCACTTGCGGGCTTACTGTCCTTTCTCTCACCCTGCGTGTTGGCGTTGGTACCGGCTTATATCGGTTATCTCGGCGGCCGTTCCGTCACCCCAAGTGGAGAGGTTGTTAAGAACCGCTGGGTAACTTTCTCGCATGGACTCGCATTCGTGGTGGGTTTCAGCATTATTTTTGTGACGCTTGGCGCAGCTGCTTCCGCTCTGGGTGCGTTGCTTTACGATCTGCGCACGATCCTGGCGAAGGTTGGGGGTGTCGTCGTGATCGTTTTTGGATTGCACACCACGGGTTTGATCACGATTCCTTTTCTCGATTATGACACCCGTAAGCATGTGAAGCCGGACCCCCGTTTAGGTTATTTGTCTTCAGCATTAATGGGTGTCTTTTTTTCCGCAGGCTGGGCACCCTGTGTTGGGCCAGTCTTGGGTGCGGTGCTCACCTTAGCGCTCAGCAGCGCACGAGTCCTTGAAGGAGTTGTCCTGCTCAGCGCGTACTCAGTCGGCCTGGCGGTTCCCTTCCTCCTGGCTGCACTTGGTATTGGTAGAGTAGCCGAACTGATGCGGCGCTATGGAAATGTCGTGCGCTATGTTTCGATAGCCACAGGTATCATCCTGATCATCGTGGGTATCCTTCTGTTTACCGGGACGCTTGAGACGTTGGCGAGATTCGGGTTTTTCGTCGACTTCGGTCTTTAGCCTATGCGCTCAGCAGGTCCCCGGTTCCATCCATTTCTATATATATTGATCGGTGTGCTCGTCGGCGGTGGATTCGGATTCATCCTATTTTGGGGTTTTCCTGGAATCGATCCACCAAGCAATCTCCCAAGTGAATTTGAAGACACCGCACTCGGACAGGAATCCGTTCCTGTCTCGGCAGAAGGTGCCTCGTTCGGCATGCAGGTCGGCGCACTGGCGCCTGACTTCCTGCTGGAGGATGTGAACGGCGAGCAATATCGACTTTCAGAGATGCGAGGTCAGGTGGTTCTCTTGAACTTCTGGGCGACCTGGTGTGGACCCTGTTTAGTTGAAATGCCATTGCTCGATTCGGAGTATCAGGAATTCAGCGATGAGGGCTTGCTCATCATGGCAATAAATGATGGCGAATCGGCAGACAAAGTTGAGCAATTTGCCGAAGAAAATGAACTGAGTTTGCCTCTGCTCCTGGATCCCGGTCGTGTAGTGCAGAGGTTGTATAACATCCGTGGTTATCCGTCGAGTGTTTTTGTGGATGATGAAGGGCGCATCAAGTTCATTCACATTGGTCTCATCCAGAAGAGTCAATTGTCCAACTATCTTGAAGAGCTGGGGTTTGACGCATGATACAAGTAGTGCTTTACACACGCCCAGGCTGTGGTCTTTGTGAAGATGTAAAATCTACCCTGCAAGAGCTTCAGTCAGAAATACCCCACAACCTTCGTGAGGTGGATATTGAAAGCGACGCGGATCTGCTCGCTCGCTATGCTGAACAAATTCCTGTTGTAAAGATCGGACCATATACGCTTGAAGCGCCAATTGAACGCGTCGACCTGGAGATCGCTCTACGGGCTGCTGTCACGTCGACACAGCTCTCTAGAGATGCTGAACCCAACCTCTCACGCTCAAGCGCGCTTAGCTTAAACCGCGGTTTGCTGTTCTTTGCACGGCATTGGTTGGCTATCTTCAACTTGATTGTGTTCGCCTATGTGGCGCTGCCGTTTGGAGCACCGGCCTTGATGAAGATCGGGGCGGAGCGTCCGGCCCGCCTGATTTACAGTGTCTATAAGCCCCTTTGCCATCAACTGGCTTATAGAAGCTGGTTCATATTTGGAGAGCAAGCAGTATACCCACTTGAACGGACAGGGCTCGCAGGGATTTCCTACGAGGAACTAACTGGAAATTCCGCTATGGATCTTTTTGCCGGCCGTGATTTCATTGGCAATGAGCGATCGGGTTATAAGGTTGCATTATGCCAACGGGATGTAGCGATCTATGGTGGAATTTTGCTCTCGGGGCTTTTCTTTGGGCTTGTGCGGAAGAGACTTATGCCACTCCCGATCCTGGTATGGGCGATTTTCGGGATTTTACCGCTTGCGATTGATGGTGGCAGCCAATTGCTTGGGTTTGTCCCTTTGATCAATTTCCCGATCCGTGAAAGCACACCCATTTTGCGCACACTCACCGGTGCCCTTTTCGGCGTCATGAACGTCTGGCTCGCCTATCCTTATGTCGAAGAGACCATGGAGGAGACGCGCATTGCCATCACCGATAAACTAGCTACAGCTGGCGAATTGTCTGCCCAGAACTAGTGCGCCCCCTAACGTTCCTGGCGGGCGCCTGCATGGTAAACTGCGTATATGCATATGCTCTCGGCAAGGGGAATTAACTATTTCCAATTCGATTCATTCCATTCACTGCCTGTCGACCACGCGATCTTTACACGGCAGGGTGGCGTTAGTCCAGCCCCATGGGCTACGTTGAACGTCGGTGGGACAGTCGGGGATGAAATGGATAGGGTGAGGATCAATCAGCAGCGGGCGTTGCAGGCGATTCGACGCGCCCCGCAGTCCGTGTATGATGCGTGGCAGGTTCATTCGGCGACCCACATTTTCACCAACGAACCCAGGAATGGAAAGCCTTTCGTCAAAGCCGATATTCTCTTGACGGATGCCCCCGATGTTACGCTATTCATGCGTTTTGCGGATTGTGTACCCATCATGCTTGTGGATATGAAGAAGAGAGCAGTTGCTCTTGCACATGCTGGCTGGCTGGGTACGGTGCGCGGTGCGGCGCTCTCGGCGGTGTCTGCGCTGAAGGAGCATTGTGGATCAAAACCTCAGGACCTCTGTGCAGGGTTAGGGCCATCTATCGGACCGGATCATTACGAGGTCGGTGAAGATGTTCTTGAGGTTTTCAGCGATGCCTTTCCAGGGCAGAGTGAGCAGCACTTCCATCGCACCAACGGAAGGTTATACCTTAATCTGTGGTCGGCTAATGAAACACAGCTGCGCAGTGTCGGGGTCGAACGGATCGAGATCGCAAGCATGTGCACGGCTTGCGACCTTGATCATTGGTTTTCGCATCGTGCAGAGCAAGGAATGACGGGTCGCTTTGGTGCTGCGCTTGCGTTGAAGAAACAGAGAAAAGGTTCTGGTGGCAATGACGGATATTGAATCAAACCTACAGAACGTTCAGCGAAATATTATGGAGGCTGCCGGACGTGCTGGAAGAGACCCTTCCGAGATACGCCTGGTAGCGATTACAAAAACTCATCCATCGGATGTCGTCAGGGCGGCTTACGAGCTGGGTCTGCGTGACTTCGGTGAAAATCGTGTAATGGAAGGCCTGGAAAAGATTCACCAATTGAAAGACTTGAATGGGATACGCTGGCACATGGTCGGACATATCCAGAGCAGAAAAGCAAGTGAGGTGCCAGGTCATTTTCAAATGGTGCACTCCGTGGATCGGATCAAGATCGCTCAATACCTGAACAAACACGCTGCAAGCAGCGGGCTTAAACTCGCCGTTCTATTAGAGTGCAATGTCTCTGGGGAGGAATCTAAATACGGTTGGGATCTTAACGACCGTGATAGCTGGGCCAGGGCTACCGATGAATTTCGGTCACTTTTTGAATATGAACACCTCGATTTTCGGGGTTTAATGACCATGGCACCATGGGTTGAAGATGAGCGTATCATCCGAAACACATTCACAAAACTGCGCAATTTACGTGACTACCTCCAGGATACATTGAATGTATCCTGGCCAGAACTCTCGATGGGTATGACGGATGATTATGAGATCGCAATTGAAGAAGGTGCGACCCTACTGCGGATCGGGAGGGCGATTTTTGGTCCCCGCCAGAGCTGACCATCAAATCGGGTAAAATGAGTATCGTGAATCAAAACAGGAGTGATCCTTTATCCTGAAAGTCGTAATTTTGGAGCAAACGTGTCACCTATAGCATCTGCTGTCTGGCTTGTCATCCGTATACTGACCTTTGTTGTGATCATTGACGTAGTCTTGAGCTATTTTCTGGACTTTTTT
>JASFLN010000112.1:0-5745 GCA_050118075.1 Anaerolineales bacterium | reverse complement strand
TGCTGGATTAAGTGGATTACTTTCCTTATCCCATCCAGGCGGTGAACTGCGCTCGGCTGGGTGGATTGCGCATCCAGCTCGTATCTGGTTCGGGCAGCGTGAAGCACTCCTTAACCGTGAGCAGTTTGTCGAATGCCACCGCCTGGGGGTTGCCGCTGCCGCTTATCCAGCGAATCTCGCCGCGTTCACGAACATTCTCTGCCAGCGCCAGCTGCTGGCGTACATCTTGCTCAAGATAAGCCAACACCGCTTCTTGCTCGCCTTGCCCCCAAAGAATCGGTGCCTGAGATCCCTCCATATCATCGATCCAACGACCATCGGAGAGCTGTACCCGTTTGAGCTTGCCTGCCAATCCAGCCCCTTCCAAGGCTTTCTGAAGTGCCAGATAGTGGCCGCGTGCGAATGTGACCATCAGCATCAAATCGGTATGCTCCATCGCCACCAAAGCCATCTCTTTGAACATACCCGATTCCTGGGCAAGAACCCGGAAATCAAATCCACAGCCGTTCCAGGTGACGATTCGATAGCCCTCAGCATGGATTTCCATCAGCTCCTGCGCCATCAGACGGGCCGCATGCGGATCGAGGCGGGGCACACCCGACCAGAATTTCACCTCAGCGCGATCCTCAAAAGCGACCGCCGCGCAGCTGATACCGAGATCCGGATGCGACGACCAGTCGCCGATGCCCTCGGGGAGCACCGCCGCGATTTCAATATCGAACGAAGCAAGTTTCATCTCGATTCCTTCTTAACTGAGTGCACGACCCATACAACGTACCATGTTATTCTCGACATGCAAAGAAAAGTCGCCAGCAATAACAGTAAATCCCCGGCACCCAGAAGGTGCCGGGGACTCTCAGGTTGCCCGGTAGTACCCTGATAGTGTTAGGCGGCTTTTGTCTCCGAACCAAGATAACCTTCGGCCCGGCTGAGATCAACTGCCACCTTGGTGATCATCACGCCGTAAATCACCTTGGCGACGATGTCCGCCACCGTGAATGTGATCTGGCGGATGACGACGCCATCAGCCGTGGGCAGAATGGCCGGGATGATGTAAGCGATGGGGTAGAAAGTCCAGAAGATCAGGAACACCCAGCGGATCGCCTTCAACATTGAAACGGCTGATGCTGGCATTTCGGGCAGTTTTTTGCCGATCTCTGTCCATGCCAGGTAAAGCAGCACAAGATAGAAGACCGTGCTCAACCCACCCCAGATCCAGAGCGCGCTCAGGTTCGTGGTCTCATAGAATTGCCCAACGTAACCGAGCAGGATCATCGCCGCGCCCGAGCCAACGAATAGCACGCCCAGGCGGCGGGCTGCTGCACCAACCAAACCCAACACGATGACCAGCTGCAGCAGAAGCAGCGGCACATCGATCAGCCAGTTGAGATAACGGAAGCCGTTGGAGAACATCGATTCACCGCGCACGAAAACGCCGTCGCTGAAGACAAACGTATTCTGCCAGTTGAGCGACTGTGCCAGCAGCAGCATGAAAGCCGATACCATGACGATCGATCCCAGAATAGAAGCCGTTCGGTAGCGCGGCGACAACTCCTTCATGGTGGTCATAAAATAAACGAAGCCAGCTGCCTGGGCCGCAAATCCAAGAACGAGGATGTGCGCTACGAGCTGCCATTGGATCGGTGAATAGGTGAGTAGGTTTTCGAGATTCATCGTTAACTCCTTATCGATTTTCACCCCCTGCCAAGAGAAGTCATCAGGCTGTCAGGGTGTATGGATTGAGAATAGAATATCATAATTAACAGTTTTTGTCAATGTATTGTCTAGGTTATATCTGGTTGTATTCGTGTGGGCAACATTTTCGCATGGGTCGATGGAGAACATCCAAGAAAACTTCCACACAATCGATGGTTTTCTACGGAAACTTCAGATGACTATTCGATTTGATGAAAATGGGATGGTATTCAAGAAGATAGCGATCAAAGAACCACATTGGGTTCAATCATTCATAACGGATGGCGTCGATTGGCTTGATATGCGTCGCCCGGAAAGCGGGGTATAGGCCCCCCACTACACCCAAAGCTAATGCAATTCCGCCTGCCCTCAAGAACTGTGTCCAGTGCCAGAGGGGAGTGAGTGCGTCCCCGACAGCTGGCATAAGTTTCAACAAGCCGGTGAGCGTAAATGCAAACGCGACGCCGAGCCCTCCCCCAGCTACTCCCATAATAAGTGACTCCTGCACAATTTGCTGCATCACCCGCCCGCTGCCCCAACCCAGTGCGCGCAGCACACCGATTTCGCGCGTGCGTTCCAGCACGCTCATGAACATCGTGTTCAGCACCCCCAACCCCCCCCCCGCGATCGCCAACACTGAGATGCCGCCAAGTAGATAATTGGACAATTTCATATCGGGAGTTTGCTCGGCAAACGAACCGCTTAGCGACGCAAGCACACTGGGATACTGATTGTTGATAAGTGACACAACCGCTTCAGCCTGATTGGGATCTTCGACCTTCACGGCCAACATGGTCACTTTGCGTGGTCTCCCGAGAAAAGATTGCGCATCCCGCAGGGTAATTACACCCCCAATTTCCTCCCAGGCGACGCCGGTCTCAAAAATGCCGCTGATACGGAATCGGCTGCCGCCGACTTCGATGACATCACCAACCCCTTTACCCAATGTCTCCGCCATGACACGCCCCAGAAGGATCTGTCGGTTCCCGGTAAGACTCTGGCCTTCGACAATGGGAAAACGACGGATGGCGAATTCGGTCGGGGAGTAACCTTGCAGCATGAAAAGCCCTCCACCCTCAGGGAGTGTCACCGCCGTCATGATCATGCCGCTTACATACTCCACGCCTTCGAGCTGGGTGATCTTGTTCCCGATGCGTTCATCGATCACGCTCTGGCTCGAGCTCGTCGCATCTGCCTGGCGGATCATGATTTCAGCTTGAGTTCCCAGCGCGATTGAGTTCAGATCTGATCCAGCCCCACGCACGACACCCTCCAACGCGAGAATGCCTCCCACGGTCAGACCAATAGCTGCCAGGGTTAATAAGGATCGCGTCGACCGCTGCCACAGCTCCTGCAGCGCCATACCTCCGAAGGGTAATCGGCGCACCTGGCTGCCGAAAGTGCCACCTTCGTAACGCAGCGCCTCGACCGGAGTAATTCTCGTCGCTCTCCAGGCCGGATACGAGCCACCAATCAGGCCCAGCGGGAGCACGACTATAAAAGCTTGCAGCAGCACCTCACCATTCAACTGCCGCGCTACTCCGGCCAGGAGTACAGAGGTTGAGCCCATAATGGACAGCAATCCAACACCGAGCAACAATCCGACAATACCGCCGACTATGCTGAGCAAGAGCGATTCACTCAGGATCATCGCCATTACGCGCGCCCGGCTCCAGCCTACCGACCTGAGCACCCCGATCTCGCGCGTACGCTCCACGACCGCCATGAGCTGCGTGTTGATCATGCCCACGCTGCCGATCAAGATCGCCAGGCCGGATATCCCGATCACGTAGGCTTGCAGCACAGAGACCATCGATTGCTTGCTTGCAAAGTCATCCGTGCTGCTGAGAGAGAGGTCTTCCAGCAGACGTTCTGCGCGCATCCTGAATTTTTCTGCCAATGAAGGATTTTCCAGTTGAATATAGAAAAGACTGACCTGCTGCTGCATGCCCAACAGGTTCTGCGCATTTTCTATGGAGAGGATCGCGCCCCGATCCTCGAGCGTTTCTCCAGTCTGATAGATACCCACAATCCGGAATGTGCTTTCGCTCAGGCGGATGCTGTCGCCCACCTGCATGCCGAAGTTCTCGGCGCTGCCGGATCCCAGCAAGATGGGATCGCCACCGCCCAATGACCTTGTGCTGGTGGTGAGGTCAGAGCCCTCGATGATCCGAACACGGTCCAATAGAAAACTGTTTTGTGGGTATCCATACACGAAGAAATAGGGCATCTCGGGGGTTTGCACGATGCCCTGGATCATCCCGCTGACGGCGGAGACTTCCGGCAGAAATTCAAGTTCATCCCCCAACGTTTCATCCACCGCGCTGAAGCTGATGTCGAACGCGTTCGGCTGGCTGACGACAAAATCCGCCTTGCTGCCCTGGATCATCGCGTCATAGCCGGCTTCAAGCGCGTTCGCTAAAGTCCCCAGTCCGATAATGGCGGCGACGCCGACACCAATACCCAGTACAGTAAGCAAAGTCCTTGCTTTTCGCCGCAGTAGGTTCTTTAGGATCATCTCAAATTCGAATATCCTGAGTTAGGGAATCTTATGCTTCTAAATACAAGCAGAGCAGCGAACCTTTTATGCTCCATCAATTTCTTTCAGAATCTCATCATCGTCCGGATTCTCTTGACGTCCTTTACGCATAAACAAGTCGCTTGCACCTGTGAAGAATTCGCCAACGCTTGCGTCAGCATCGGTTCCAGCTCGTTTGTTGGCAAGATGATCTTTTAATTCTGGATAGATCGCTACAAAGAAAGCCACAGTGACCAAAATGCTGTAGAGAATAGCAATTGGGGATCCGTGCCGATAGATCATCCAGGGGATCAACAACGGCACACTTAACGTCCAGGTCGCGAACATATCACGAAACACAAATACCCCAAGAAGCATACCAACCACATTGGTGACGACGATTGCTAACCAGTCGATGATGATAAGACCACCATAAAGTGGCGACATGCCACGCCCCCCCTTGAAACGGTAATATATAGGAAAATTGTGCCCGATGACGCTCCCTGCCGCAGCGAGCCAGTAGTAATCCGCTCCAGGGAAAGCAAGGCGATAACCCAGAACTGGGACGGCAGCCTTCAGCATATCCAGCAGGCTCACAAGGCATCCGATCTTTGGACCTTTTCGAAATGCGAGGCTGGTTGCACTTACCGAATGCATTTGGAATTTGCTTTGAGATTGACCCATTTGTACTTCAGTTACAGACAAATCCTCCCCGGGTGCGACTTTTTTCCCAAGAATTCGCGTAAAAGAGATTGATCCAAGCAAATAGCCGCTAATAAGTGCCAATACGAACCAAAAAATATTCATATGCCTGGCTCCTTAATTGTAATTTCACCCCTGTGCCCATCGACAACAACATTTGTTCCATCTTCAAGTTTACAGGCGTTCGCCACCGAAACCACACACGGGATCCCCATCTCACGCGCTACGATCGAGCTGTGGCTGAGCACTCCACCCGACTGAGCGATGACCGCCCCAGCAAGCCCGAACAGCGGTGTCCAGGCTACATCCGAATAGGGAACCACCAATACGTCGCCCTTTTTAAGCTTGGCTTTTTCACTGAGCGATTGAATGACTGTAACTTTACCTTCGTAATATCCCCGCGAGGTGGGCATACCGTGCAGTGTCGATAAATCCTTGGAGAAGGCCTCGATGGGTGGTGCTTCATCACCATAGAAAATTTCAGGCAGGATGATCCCCTTTGCAACTTCCATCTCTTCCAAACGACGATCGACTTTATCTTGATAAGAAGTCTCAATCACATCCGAAGAAATGATCCCCTTCACCTCATCCAGTGTAAGCATGAAAATTTCTTCCTTTGACTTTATGACGCCGCGCGCCACGAACTTTTCGCCCAGCCGCAAGAATAGATCACGGAATAGACCGTATCCGTACGTATAGGTAGAACTGACGCGTTCTCGCTCCAATAAATATCGTCTTGTACGCTTAACCCAAAATCGAAGCACCCACATCGAGAAAATCCCCAGATCTATCTCCTGCAAGCCAATTTTGTTGCTACCAGTTTGTGAGCT
>JASFLN010000111.1:0-5763 GCA_050118075.1 Anaerolineales bacterium | reverse complement strand
CGCCATCCACATCCGTCACGTTCTTTGTGATCGTATAGGACGCCGTGCTACCGAAATAATGCGCATCGTCGCTGTCGCTGTAGGTCGTGGTGTTGAAATCACCCTCCGCGGTGGCGGTGTTCGTGTGCTGCCCCGCCGTCCAGGTCAGCGTACCGTAGCACACATAGTTCGCCCCCGGCGCCAGCGACCCTGGCAAGGTGCAAGGCGTACTCAGGTCGCTCTCATAGAAACTGCTCATATCCGTGTCGCTCAGGCTCAAGCTCCCCAGCGTCACGTTCCCGTTGTTTGTCACCGTGAATCGGAACTGCGGATCCGTCCCCGGACTCAGCGAGGGACCCGGCGTGCTGTTGGCATCCTGCCAGCTCGATCCACTATCGACCGAGACCTCCTTCACCACCTGAATGGAGGGAGACTGGTTCGCGGTGGCTGTCTCACTGTCCTGGTTCGATGTGATCGGGCTGCCGTTAAAGGAACCACTCGCTGAGGCCAGATTGGTCACAGAACCGGCATCGAGGTCGGCTTGGGTGATCGTGTAGCTGGCTGTGCAGGTGATTGAAGCACCGGGCGCCAAGGTGGCGGTCGCAGGGCAGTTCTCGTCCGTTGCTTTATCATCAGTGACCGTAAAGGGACCATCCAGCGTCACGTTGCCACTGTTCGTGAGTTCGAACTCGTAGCTGACGATATCACCCACGGTGTCATAAGGATCCCCGGAAGTGATGCTTTTAACCAATGTCAAGGCTGGGTTTTGCTGGGTGTTCTCGAAAGTGCAGGTGACCGTCTCGGCTGGATCGAGATCGATCGAAGCCGTGCGCGTTGCGAGATCTACGCTGCTTCCTGCGTACAACTCGACGCACGTAAGATCAGTTAAATCCCAACCAGAGACAGCCCCTTCGGTCAAGCTGTAGCTGCCAGGCAACAAATCAGGGAACGTTTCGCTATTGGGCAAGGTCCCATCAAGATCATCGTCCAGGCTAAAGCCGCCGCCAAAGTCATATCCGGAGGGGCCACTACCGGTGAACGCGAAATCCTGATCGGCGTTCGGCACAGAGTCCTTGACGATGATAATCACGCCTAACTGAGAGTTGGTGTATGTGCAGGATACGGTCTCACCCGCATCAAGATCGATGGAAGCGGTGCGTGTGGATAGCTCTACGCTCGAGCCGTTATCGGGATCGTTGCAGCTCAATCCTGTCAGGCTCCAACCCGCGACCGCACCTTCAGTCAGGCTGTAGCTCCCGGGGGTGAGGCCGCTGAAAGTCCGTGAGTTCGGGAGCGTCACGTCGGTGTCATCATCCAGATTGAACCCGCCGTCGAAATCAAAGCTTGACGGACCGCTTCCCGTAAATGCAAAATCCTGGGCGGCTTCAGGGATCGCGTCTTTGGTGATCGTAATTGTCCCCCCGGCGATGATAGTCACATCCTCATCCGTCTCGGGATCCGCACCCGCTCCCGGCGTGCCTGGATCACCAGCGACACTGCCATCATCATCAATCGAACCCGTTTGGTTGGTGGTCGCCTGGGCGGTGTTGTCATATGTGCCAGTCGTGGCGTTGTTCAATTGAATCTCAATCGTGATCGTCGCTGTCGCACCAGCGAGCAACGTGTCCGTGCCGACGAGCAGCGTAGTGCTGGAGGAACCATCGTACCCTGGGTTGACGTTTATCGTACCGCTGGTCACAGTGGCATCGACGTTCGCCACGGAGTACTCGCCATTGTTGTATGGCAGCACATCGCTTACCTGGAAATTAGTCAGATCGTATGCGCCGGTGTTACTGACCACAATTGAGTAGACCACGCTGGCGTTCGCGCCCACGGTTGGGGTCGAGGTGTCCTTATCGATCGTCATCGCCGCCAGGTAGACTGTCTCACTGTCGTTGGCGGAGGTGACGCCGTCGACAGTCGCGTTTGCGATGTTGGTCACCGACCCGCCGGTCACATCGCCAGCCGTGATCGTGTAGCTGGCGGTGCAGGTCAGGCTTTCATTACGATCGAGATAATTATCTCCATCGCCAACTGTACTGAGCGAGGGACAACTTTCATCCGTCGCTTTGTCATCATCAACGACGACCGGTCCTTCAAGGGGAACGAATCCGGTGTTGGTGACCTGCAATGTGTAATCAATCGAGTCGCCAGCGGCAAGGTAATAAGCCGGTACCGCGTTTTTTGTGATCGTTAATTCCGGGTTGGCGTAGGTGGCGGTTGAGCTGTCGTTCACGGTCGTGGCGTTATAGGTCCCACTGACCGTGGCAGTGTTGTCATACTCCCCCACCGTCGAGCTGGTCAAGACTGGACCAAGAACACAATACGCGATGTGATCCTCATCGCCTGCATCGGGGGTTGGCAGTGTGAAGGGTGCGGACAGCGTGTCCCCGTCACCGTCTACCCATGAACAAGTAGATGGATCGACGTAGGACGCTGGATCGCTCACATCGACAGAACTCAAATTGACATCACCGGTGTTCTCAACGATGAATCTGAAATAGATGTTCGAGCCGGTCCCAACCTGAAGAAAACTATTCCAGGGGCCGCTGCTCGTTGTACCGATTTGCTTAAGAAGCGAAACCGCCGGGGAGGGATCCTTAACAAGGATCGTCGCTGAGGCTGTGTTGCCCGTACCACCGTTCGTGGAGGTCACGTTTCCGGTTGTGTTGGCTTGGGAGCCGATGGTTGAACCGGTGACGGTGACGCTGAAATTACATGTGTCACCTGCGTCGATCGTTGTTGCGGTCAGCGCGACCGTGTCCGTAGCGGCCGTTGTAATCAGGTTATTCGTCCCGCCGCATACCGAGAAGGTCCCATCCGAAAGCTCGAGACCAGCCGGAAGCCCGTCACTGAAAGCCACTCCGGACAATGCCACATTAGGGTTCGGGTTGCTAATTGTGAAATGAAGGCTTGCCGTATCGCCGGTGAGGATAAAGGTGGAGTCGAATGATTTACTGATCACCGGTGGTGCGATGACCGTCAATGAATCGACACCATAGCCGGTTACCGTGGTGTTTGCGCCGGTTTCGGACGAGGCGATGTTGCCGCTGATGTTCTCGTACTCGCCGGCGGCATCGCCCAGCACGTCGATCGAGATCGTGCATGTGGCGCCAGCATCGATGGAGGCGCTGCTCAGCTCGAAAGACCTTGTGCCAGGATTGGCAGCCACTGTACCGTCGAGCGAACCGCTCGTGCAGCTCTGCGTCAATCCGTTGGGACTGGCGATGAGTAGACCAGCCGGCAGCGTATCGTTGAACTCGACGCCCGTCAACTCGCTGCTGTTGGGGTTGGTCAGCGTGAACGTCAGTGTGCTCGTGCTGCCTTCGGGTATGGATGCTGGTGAGAAAGCCTTGGAAAGGTTCGGTGGGTCGGGACGCGGGCAACCGGTAATAATAATGTCATCGAGAGCCACAGAGGCGTTGGGTTTATTGGTAGGTGCGCCGAGCACGTTGATCCGGAACGTTGTCGTCGCCAAACCCGTTGTAGGTGCCGAATAGGTGATCGCATCCGTTCCGGACTGCCAGGATCCTTTCGTGGCTCCAATTGGAGTGCTTGTGCTGAAGGAGCCGGAATCTGCTTGAGTGTGGAAATAAACATAATTATTATTCCCACTAGCCCAATCGCCATTTCCTTCTAAATCATACGCAAATTCAATGCTAACTCCCCCGTAATTACTTGTATCAAGCGAGAATTCAAAATAAGGAAATGAAGTTGCCGATGGGGGATCATCCATTGTGTTCCAACCACCCGCGATTTGCCAGGCATTCGTTGTTACACCCCCAGAAACAATGCTTGGTGTGCCACCTGAACTGCTTGCCAAAGCAGTGGCGACATCGGTTGCTTTCGTTGTAAAGGTAGGAGGAGGGCCACCGCTTCCCTGACCGGTTATGGGCATGGTCCACGTTGCCAGTGTGACCGGTAGGCTGCAGGTCGAAGGAGCCGGTGGCTTCGAGCTGATCACGAGCGTATCCTCGGCATAGCTGCCGGTGTCGTTTGCACCGATAAATAGGTTATCCGAGATATTGATATAGACTCCGTCCGACGCGCCGGTTACGCTGACCTCGATCGTGCAGGAACTAAACCCTGCAATAGAAACATTCGAAAAAGTCAGACTCGTATCCCCGGGAGTCAAAGAGGTTGGGGACAGACTGCCGCATCCGGCATAGGTTACCGCAGCATTATCAATCTCCAGACCGGCCGGCAAGTTGTCGCTGAAATTCACATCAGAAATTGGGTTCTCGCCCGGGTTCGTAATGGAGAACGCGAGATTCGATGAATCGCCAGGATTGATCGTCTTCGGCTCGAACGCTTTATGAATCGTTGCGTTCAAGATATTGGCAAAGCGGACCGAGGCGCTCAAATCGCTGTTGTAATGATATGAGCTACCTGAAAAGTCATAGATCAAGTTATTAAGCGTCTGGTTCGTGCCACCGCCACCGATGATGGTCACATTGTATGTGATGTCGACCGTGCCCCCATATTTCCCAGTTCCCAGGCACGTGCGGTAGTTCGGATCATTGGGGTTGTTCTCCCAATTACAGCCATCGGCATAAAGCTTGCTTCCGGCATCCGGATCGGGTGAAGTGGCGTCGTTGGCGGTATAGGTTGTCGTCACGCTGTTGATTTGAAAAATGGTGTTGGGGAAATTAATGAAGCTCTCGATCTGCTCATAACCGTTTGTAGCCGTACTGGCCTGGAGGCGGATATCGTAGGTGTTGCCGACCACGAGATCCATCGTTCCTCCGGCTGGGATCGGATCAGCCCCAAGATACACGTTGAGGGTCGAATTCCTGCTCTGGGAGATAAGATACTCGACGAATAACTCCCGCGGCGTGGGTGAATTGACCGAAACCGGTAAACCCGTATCCGAATCGGTCCCAGTGACATCAATCCGATATCCGCGCGACGTATCATACGCTGCGCTGGTCCGATTTACCGTGACTTCAAAATAAAAATCAAAGCACTCATTTGGAGCCAGATCGATACCCGGTGTGATCGGGTTCAACGAACCAGGCCGCAGGTTGATATTGGCATTTGCTGTCGTCCAATTGAAGGTCGCCGAGACATCCTCAACCGTGGTCGTGCTGGTAACAGGATTACAGACCCGTACGCCGACCGGGAAATTATTGGGTCCTACATTGACGTTGTTGCTGTCCAGGCCGATCACATTCCACGTGATCGGCTCGATGGTGAGCTCTGAGGCTGCGGAGGCTTGGATTATCGGTATGATTAGCGCAATCAGTAACAATAGCGCTTGTATGAATGGCTTAATACGGGGAGCGAATCGTTTCATGGGTGGGAGCAAATCTCCTACAAGATGACATCCGAACAGCACGGTGCAGCCCCCACCGCACCTTCCAATTAATCACCAGCAGATGTGATTCTTCTCAAGGTCTATAAGTTCAATCGAGCATAGAACAACGGGAAATCTAATCCATATTTGACTTTGTGAACCATATTACTATGGTCCCTACACATCGGACAACCCCTGCAAGGACTTTGTAGGTCCAAACCGCCTATAAAAAGTCTATAAAATCGAAGACCCCTCCAGAATCAACCCGCCTTATATCTTTATAAAACCTTGACAAAACTTGGATGTAGATGTACTATACATCTAGAAGGGGGACATTAGTGGAGAAGTGTGCACCCAATTGATCCTCGGGCTAAATATCCGGCAAAGAACCAGGAGTACACGATGGCAAAAGAGATGACCAACGAACCAACATACAACTTGAAAGCGGTTGTAAAAGAGACCGGGGTCAAACCCGATACACTGCGCGC
>JASFLN010000110.1:0-5784 GCA_050118075.1 Anaerolineales bacterium | reverse complement strand
TAGATAACTCTCTCTGTAGTGCACTACTTCGGATTAGAACGAACGATCGGAGGCGACCATTTCCGGTCAAGATATCGGTAAGTTCCGCTGGTCAATGAGGTTGCCTTCAAGTGATCTGAAAATGCGATGTATGCGTTCGTGTTCTTGTTGCTTTGGTCGATTGCACTTTTACCGGCTCTTGGGCTGCTTTAACATTAGCACTGTCTCAGAGTGTGTATGTGTGGCCACATTACTACTTTGCTGAGAAGCCGGATATGGATCTGATTTATTTTCGGGAAATG
Organism: Anaerolineales bacterium; assembly: GCA_050118075.1. Taxonomy (GTDB): domain Bacteria; phylum Chloroflexota; class Anaerolineae; order Anaerolineales; family E44-bin32; genus E44-bin32. The sequence continues at coordinate 5,503 of JASFLN010000110.1, read as the reverse complement.
ATTCGAGGCTAATCCCGAAGACACTTTGTACTTATTTAAGGTGTACCGACGAAAATATTCTACTGAGGTACGCAAGTGTGTACGGAGCAGTTAGCTGCAAGCGATCGATCTTATTGCCATCCCAGCAACATAGAAATTGCAGCTCAGCAAGAAAACTTCACGTTTTCGTTGCAAATATTTCCGATGCGTTCTTGACATTTCCGGCGTTGATGGGCTCTAAAGAATATCCAAGAAGATCCAAGAAACGCGTGCAATCCGAGTGGACCTGGCTGCCATGAGTGGCCAGGAATATTGATGGGTGAAACTCGTGCAGCAATCTTTCACCGCCATGCAGGACTTTAAATTCTGCTCCTTCAACATCGATTTTCATTACGGAGGGAGTCCTGATTTGTCCTGTATTAAGCAAATCGTCCAATGAAGCGGCCTCGACTTCAAGATCTCCTGTCAATGTAATCCGCCCTGTGGAGGAGCTGACGCCTCCGCCGAAGTGAACAGTCCCCGAGCTATCCGATACGGCGATCTGATGGAAGCTCACATTCTCTAAACTATTGATGTGAATGTGACGCTCCAGGTAAGCCGCATTGCGCGGGAGAGGTTCAAATGCATAAACATGTCCGCTCGAGCCAACACATTTGGCCGCAAGAAGCGTGTAATACCCGACATGTGCGCCAATATCGAGGACGACGTCTCCGGGGTGAACTCTGTCCGCGAATATTCTCTGGAATTCGAGTTCGTAGCTGCCTAACCAGTAGCCATGATCCCCAGAACCGACGACCCAACGCATACCCTTCATCGGGCCCTGCAGGACAGGCATGACCATCGATCGAGGCAGCAGCTTTAAAGGCCAACGCAGAAGCTTTCCGATGAGCGAGTCCATGGGTATCGATGAAAAATTCACAGTGGCACATCCTACCTGAGCAATAATTGAAGGCATGAACGAGCGATTAAAGATACCATGATGCTTCAGAAGTCTGCTCCGGGTTTATTCGTGTGACCCAATTTTCTCCGCCACCGCACGCCCGGCGAGCCAGCCGGTGGAGAATGAAGCTTGAAGATTGTATCCCCCCGTGTCGGCATCTAAATCGAGGACCTCTCCAGCAAAATACAGGCCATCGATGAGCCGTGATTGCATCGTCCGAGGGTCGATTTCGTCGGTTGCGATGCCACCAGCGGTGACGATCGCTTGAGCAATGGGTCGGTGTCCGATGATTGTCAGACGAAAGTCCTTTAACCAGGTTTTCAAGCGCTCGCGCTCAACCGAAGTGATCTGGTTGGAAGCTCTTCTGGCCGGAATGTCGACTTGGTCGATGCATACCGGGATCATCTTCCGAGGCAGCAATCCCTTGAGCAGATTCTTGAACTGTTGGGACCCGTTTTGATCCAGGTCGCGCAGTAAACGTGCGTCCAGTTTCTGCTCGTCAAGAGCCGGTTTTAGATCAATGGAGACTTCTACGCTTTGATCACTGGATAGGGCATCCACTATCGTGCGACTCAGGGTCAGGATAATCGGTCCTGACAGTCCGAAATGCGTAAAGAGCATTTCGCCAAACGCTGAGGCTATAGGTTGATTTCCCACGTAAACAGTAACCGCAACATTCTTGAGCGTCAGACCTTGTAAACGTTGTGCAAGATCACCCGCGGTGTCCACCGGTATCAGGGCAGGCCGTATTGGAACCACGGAGTGACCTGCGCGACGCGCCAGTTCATAGCCATCGCCGGTTGAGCCTGTTCCAGGGTAAGAGACGCCCCCCGTAGCGATCAGCAGCGTGTCACAGGAAAAGCTCATCCGCTCACTGGATCGATCACTCCGGTGAGCGGCTCGATTGCGGGTCCGTTTCGTCTGCACGCCTCTTACGGATTGGTCAGTAAGGATCAGATCGGTTGCAGTAGATCTGTAGATTGTGGTCACGCCTTGTGCTTGGATCCATTCCACCAACGCAACAACAACCTGTTGTGCGTCGCTGCTTTGGGGAAAAACACGCCCACCACGTTCAACAACCGTATCGACGCCAAGTCGCTCGAAGAATTCGATCAGATCCTGAGAGAAAAACCTCGAAAAGGCCGAAAACAGGAATTTCCCTTCTCTGTTGAAGTGCCCGATAAATGCATCGAGCGTTTCAATGTTTGTTAAATTGCAGCGACCTTTCCCCGTGATCTCGAGTTTCCGACCGGGACGGTCCATCTTCTCGATGAGGAGAGTCTGTACACCCTGCGATGCCGCCTGACCAGCCGCCATCAAACCTGCAGGACCTCCACCTATCACAATGAAATTGAAATGTTTCAATGTTTCTTATTCCTGACCGGTTGACTGTAACGTTCAACATTGTACGTCGAAATGAGTGTATTTTCAGCCGATCTAGCTGGAAGATCGTTTCCTTTAGAGTACGTTGAGGTTGAAGGTCGTGATCTTCTATGCGACAATCCCGCGGAACGGATTATATTCGTTTCACGAACATCGATAAGCGTATAACCACTTCCAGCTATTATTCAGGGAGAGGAAGTATCCGTGGAGGAATCCAACGAAGCATTGAAGAGGATCATGAAGGTGTTCGAAGAACGTTATGGAAAAGATCTGGATCGTTTTATGGTGCCTCCACCCGTCTTTACTGCATTAGGTGGTGAATTTATCCATTTCGATCCAGAAAAGGGGACCCTTAAAGCACGCTTCCCTATAGAGGAAAGATTTTTAAACCCTTACGGCGTTCTACAGGGCGGGATGATTGCAGCCGCTGTGGACAATACGTTAGGTCCATTGAGTATGCTGATCGCGCCACCCAATCTCACCCGAAGATTAGAAGTCAAATACAGTCGTCCAGCACAGGTGTCGGATGAGCATCTGATCGTTGAAGCCTGGCTTACAGCCAGGGAGGGGCGACGACTTTTTTTCAAGGCTGTCGCACGGAACCCGGATGGTGATCTTATTGTCCGTGTCCAAGCGATGCACTGGGTCACAGAAAGTTAGCTCTTGAACAATTATTAGCCAGGAAAACTAGGCCGCGTGGTATTCTTTGCGAGGGTGATGAATTCCGATATCAAAGGATAAGTTGTTACCGAGAACGTCCATGACGCATCATGATAGATGATGCATATTCAGGATCAAGCTCCCGAACATCGGTACGAGTACGCTGTAAGCAAGTCTGCCGATTGACAAGTTATGTGTGTAAGAAGCAGTGGGTCAGATTGGGTCGGGGTATTAGACAAAGAAACGGATAGCGTTCAATTCTTCATTATGTTTGATCTGCAGCCGGTGTAAATGAGGGTATAAATGCGAAAAATCAATGTAGGCTTATTGCATCCTGGTCAAATGGGTGTATCGATTGGCGCTTCCGCCAGACGTGCCGGCCATGAAGTTTACTGGGTTTCAGAGGGAAGGAGCCCAGATACACATGCCCGTGCCAGGCAGTCGGAATTGATCGATCTGAGGACTCTGGATGTATTATGCAGTCGTGTGGAGGTAATTTTGAGTATTTGTCCTCCTCACGCGGCCGAAAACGTGCTGCAAGAGGTCTTGCGGACAGACTTCTCGGGAATTTTCGTGGATGCAAATGCAATTTCACCACAGAAGTCGATCCGCATGGCCGAGGCATGCAAATCACAAGATGTGAACTATGTCGATGGAGGTATTGTCGGGGGTCCTGCATGGGAGCCTAACTCTACTTTTTTGTACCTGGCGGGCAAAATGGCTCCATCTGTTGCGGATCTCTTTTCTGAAGGTCCTCTGGAGACTCGCAGCCTTGGAACACAGATAGGTCGTGCTTCCGCGCTCAAAATGTGTTTTGCCGCCTACACCAAAGGGAGCTCAGCGCTGATTTGTATGATCCTGGCGGGTGCAGGTTCACTTGGGGTGCGTGAAGAGTTGATGCAGTTGTGGTCCCAAGATGGGTCAGATTTTGCTGATCAAGCGGAAAATAGGACCCGGCGCGTCACACGCAAAGCCTGGCGTTTTGCAGGCGAGATGGAAGAGATCGCGAATACATTCGGTGCGCAGGGTCTTCCAGAGGGGTTCCATGCTGCGTCCAAGCAAATTTTTGATCGTTTGAGCGAGTTTAAAGACCGGGAGGAGCTTCCCTCCATTGAGGAGATTACCCGATCATTATTGAAGTCAGCGAATTAGGATTATTGGTCTAAATGAAAACTTCTGAACACCAGCTTATTGGAGTTTTCAAGATCCTCTGCCATGAGGTTGAAACGCTTGGGCGTTTCTATGAGATCGTGAAGCAAATGGCACGTGAGAGGTCCCATCCAAGCGATGTGGTAGCACAAAGTCCAGGTGCGATATGCGAATCAGCCTGGCGTGCGCTGTTGATTGGGCTTGCCGGAGTACTTTCAACCGATCAAGAATCGATCACACTCACCTATTTGCTCGATCTAGCCAGCAATCATCCCCACTTTTTCCGATTTTCAGAGCAAAATTCTTTGATGCAAGTTGTCGATCGGAGCAGGACTAAACTGCGTGAGTTGGATGAAGTCGAGCTCAAGCTTCGTTTGGAACGGGATCGACGATTGGCGCACCTTGATCGGAAATTGATCAATGAGCCAGATAGCTTTGAAGAAAACCGTATCCAATTGGAGGAGGCTCTGGATGTGTTGAAAATCACCGAGCAGATTGTATCAACGCTGTATTCTTACTTCCATGGTGAACCCATTGAGTTCCTTGATATGCGCGAAGAGTACGGAAAGCAACTGGATCGCATGTTCTCCTGAGTGTGGGGGGTAATACCGTTTCTATGACTAAGAAGCTGACTTATCAAGCCCTAACGTCTCGTAATTGGGATGATTTCGAAGCGCTGTTTGGATCCAGAGGAGCATACGGCGGCTGCTGGTGTATGTGGTGGCGTAAAACCAGAAGAGAGTTCGAACGCGATCAAGGACAGGCAAACAAGGAACACATGCGTTCCATTGTGGAACGGGGAGTGAAACCTGGAATTTTGGTCTACCATGACCAAACACCCATAGGTTGGTGCTCGATCGCGCCTAGGAAAGACTTCGCTTCACTTGAGCGGTCCCCGGTGCTCAAGCGCCTTGATGATGAACCCGTCTGGTCATTGGTGTGTATCTTCATTGATGGAGGTTGGCGTGGATTAGGCGCTGCTGTCGAGGTCGTTTCGCTTGCAGTGGCATATGCATTCAACAATGGCGCAGAGATTGTGGAAGCCTATCCCACCGTAACTAATGGGCAGAAACGTGCTCCTGTATCAATATTCATGGGTACTCCGCATGTTTTTGATCAGGCGGGTTTTGTCGTGTGTAAACAAGCTTCTAAAAGCAAACTCATCATGCGCTGTTCAAGGAGTGGGAATTCGTATGGAGAAGAAGAGGATTGAAGAGCTCGTCGGGTTGGTCATTGCGGCCGCGTTATTGATTGGAATGGGAAGCTTGATCTTAGCAGTGGTCATGCTATTCAGTGCACAGTGGGTTGCGGCTAGCATCTTGATGTTGGCTGCGGCGGTCACCTTCTCGGGCTTTCTTAGGTTTCTCTTCAACTAAACGGCTAAGATGCTCC
>JASFLN010000109.1:0-5786 GCA_050118075.1 Anaerolineales bacterium | reverse complement strand
TGCTCGAGCTGGATGGTGAGGTTGTCGTGAGCTGTGTTCCAGATATTGGCTTCCTGCACACCGGTATCGAGAAAAACATGGAAGCCAAGCCCTACGAGAAATCGCTGGTGATGACGGATCGGATGGACTACCTCAACAACCTGGGCAATAACCTAACCTATTGCCTGGCGATTGAGAAGCTGATTGATCTAGACGTGCCGGAGCGAGCTCAAGTGATCCGCGTGATCCTGACTGAACTCCAGCGCATCTCCTCACACCTGGTTTTCACCGCGAGCCACGCATTGGACCTGGCAGCGATGTCCGTCTTCCTGTATTGCTTCCGTGAGCGTGAACGGATACTCGATATTTTCGAGCTGTGTTCTGGAGCGCGCATGATGACATCCTACTTTAGGCCCGGCGGGCTGTGGCGGGATGTACCGGAGGAATTTGAGGCGGCGGTACGGGACTTCTTGAACATGATGCCGGCGCGTATCGATCAGTATGAAGCGCTGCTGACAAACAACCCCCTATATCTCGATCGCGTGAAGAATATCGGCGTGATCAACTCGGAAGAGGCAATTGCCTGGGGATTGACCGGTCCAAGCCTGCGGGCGACGGGTTTGGCCTGGGATCTGCGCAAGTCCAATCCGTACAGCGGATACGACAAATATGAATTCGATGTCCCGGTCGGCGAGCAGGGGGACACATTTGATCGTTACATTGTGCGCATCCGCGAGATGCGCGAGTCACTCAAGATTATCGAACAAGCGCTTGATTCACTCCCGGAGGGGCCGACGCGCAGCGATAACCGCAAGTATGTCCCCCCGCCGCGCTCAGAGCTCGGACACTCCATGGAAGCTGTGATTCACCACTTCAAGTTGTGGACCGAGGGCTTCCCGGCCCCGAAAGGCAGCGTCTACGCGGTAACCGAGTCCCCGCGCGGTGAATTAGGCTGCTACCTCGAAGGCGATGGCAGTGCAAAAGCGCTGCGTGTGCACTTCCGCACACCCAGTTTTGCGGCGCTGCAGGTCCTTCCTAAGCTTGCGAAAGGACACCTCGTCGCCGATATCGTCGCGATTATCAGCAGCCTGGATCCTATTCTGGGGGATTCTGACCGTTAGTACGAGGGCTACATTGGCTGCGGCGCCGGCCAGTAGATGAGGAGCGAATACGTTGCTCGCTGAGAAATATAAAGAAGAGATCGATCAAATCCTGAAAAAATACCCTCCTGAACAGAAGCGCGCCGCCGTGCTGCCGCTTCTTTACCTCGCCCAGCGTGAAGAGGGGGCGATAACCCAGGCTGCTGTAGCGGAAGTGGCAGAACTCCTGGATTTGGATGCGACCCAGGTAGGGGGCTTACTCGGTTTCTATACATTGCTTCACGAAAAACCCGAAGGCAAGATTCGGGTGCAAATTTGCACCGACCTTCCCTGCGCTCTGCGCGGCGCGGAGGATTTTGCAGATGAACTGTGTGAGAATCTGGGGATTCGCCTCGGCGAGACGACCGAAGATGGATTCGTGACCGTTGAGGAGGTTATGTGCCTGGCGGCATGTGACCGGGCCCCAATGTTTCAAGTTCAGGAGCCGGATGGGATTCATTATCACGAAAATCAGACGGTAGAAACGGCTCTGGATGTGATTGAGGAGTATCGGAAGAGGGAGAGTAATGCCTGAACATATCCTCCTGCGGCATCGCGATATACCTGGCATCGAAAAACTCGATGTTTATGTTGAGAATAACGGCTTTAAAGCCTTTGAGACCGTCGTAACAAGCCGCTCGCCTCAAGAGGTAATTGACGAGGTTAAGAAATCAGGTTTACGCGGTCGCGGTGGAGCGGGTTTCCCGACCGGTGTGAAATGGAGCTTCCTGACCCCGGACGTGTTCCCACGCTACGTTGTCGCAAACGCCGACGAATCGGAACCTGGCACGTTCAAAGATCGCGAGATCATGGAAAATAACCCCTACCAATTTCTGGAAGGGGTTGCTATTTGTTCTTATGCCGCTCAAGCAGGTACGGCGTACATCTACTGCCGGGGTGAGTTCTGGGACATTGCGCTCGAACTCGAGAAGCAAATTAAGCTACTCTACGAGCGAAATCTGCTGGGCAAAAATCTATTTGGCACAGACTACAGCCTGGATATGTACGTGCATGTTGGAGCGGGGGCTTATATCTGTGGCGAGGAGACCGCGCTGCTTGAATCGCTTGAGGGCAAACTGGGTCAGCCAAGGTTGAGACCACCGTTCCCAGCAGCTGAAGGTTTGTTTGCTAAACCAACGGTCGTGAACAACGTCGAAACGCTCACGAACCTTCCTCCCATCATCAATCGAGGTGCGGATTGGTATCGATCGATCGGTACCGAAAAAAGCACCGGTCCTAAGATCTTTTGTTTGTCTGGGAATGTCGAGCGGCCTGGCAATTACGAGCTGCCGATGGGCACGACATTCAGAGAGTTGATTTATGAGCACGGCGGTGGCGTCACGGAAGGTCGAAAAGTCAAAGCGATTATGCCCGCTGGCGCCTCGTCGGCAATGATCCCGGGAACGGACGAGGTGCTCGATACTCCAATGGACTATGAATCACTGCCCGAAATCGGTTCCCAGCTGGGTTCGGCATCGATCATTGTCCTGGATGAAAGCGTGGATATTGCCTGGGTGACCTACAAGACGTCCAGCTTTTTCAAGCATGAGTCTTGTGGAAAATGCACTCCCTGCCGGGAGGGTACCTACTGGATGTACCAGATCCTGAACAGGATCCAACACGGTGAGGCCGAGCTGCAGGACGTCGAGCTCACAAATCTTGTGGCGCACGGGATTGAAGGCAAATGTTTGTGCGCGCTTGGTGAGTTTGCCATTATGCCGGTGATCTCTGGGATCCGGCAGTTTAGAGATGACTTTGAAGCCCACATCGGGGATGAATGATGAGTGAATCGTTGGTAACGCTTAAAATCGACGGCAAGCAAGTCAGCGTACCGGAGGGCACGCTGGTCGTTGACGCAGCAAAGAAGGTCGGGATCGACATTCCTGTCTTCTGCTACCACCCGAAAATGGATCCGGTCGGTATGTGCAGAATGTGTCTGGTAGAAATTGGCATGCCGAAACGCGATCGCCAGAGCGGTGATTTTGTGCCGGACGAGAATGGAGATCCAATTATTGAGTTCCGGCCGAAATTGGAAACCTCCTGCACCCTGCCCGTCAGCGAGGGTATGGTCGTTCAGGTCTCAAGTGAAAAAGCCGTCGCTGGGCGCAAGAACATCGTTGAGTTTCTTCTGACCTCTCATCCGCTCGATTGCCCGATCTGTGACAAGGGCGGTGAGTGCCCACTGCAGAATCTAACCATGGAGCACGGCCCCGGTAAAAGCCGTTTCCTCTACGAAAACAAGATGCACCTGGCCAAGCATGTCCCGCTTGGCGATCTGATCTACCTTGATCAGGAACGCTGTATTCAATGTGCCCGCTGTATCCGTTATCAGGAGCAGATCGTAGACGACCCGGTGCTTGGGTTCGATGAGCGCGGGCGTAAACTGCAGATCGTCACGTACTCCGACCCTGGATTTGATTCATACTTCTCGGGCAACACGACCGACATCTGTCCGGTTGGAGCGCTCACCACGAGTGATTTCCGTTTTGGTGCGCGACCCTGGGAGCTGCTCGCGGCGCCATCCATCTGCACACACTGCCCAGTGGGCTGCAACCTGGTGTTGAACACACGTCGCGAAGCCAGGGCAGGTGGCAGGACCATCGTGAAACGCGTGATGCCCCGACAGAACGAAGCTGTAAATGAAATCTGGATCTGCGATAAGGGCCGCTTTGCGCATCACTATGCCTCCAGCCCCAACCGCCTGACCCACCCTATGGTTCGAAAAGGTGGAGAGTTGGTGGCAGTCAGCTGGGATGAAGGGTTGAAAGCTGCGGCAGCGGGTATCAAAGCTGCCGAAGATAAGGTGCTCGCAATCGCCGGCGGTCGCGCTGCGAACGAAGATCTCTACATGCTCAAGAGCGTGATCGACGAGCTCGATGGTGAATCCATTCTGGATGACACGATGGCGGGCGGTGAACAGGTCGCGCAGTTTGGTGTTAGTTCCGGCACGAATCTCAAGGACCTTGGTCCAGGGGATGTAATCCTTGTGCTCGCCTCCGATCTTCATGAGGAGGCGCCCATCTGGTGGCAGCGTGTTTTCGCCGCGACGAAACGTGGAGCGGATCTGATTGTCGCCAACGCCCGCGAAACTCGTTTAGATGAGTACGCTGCACACTCCTTCCGTTATACATTTGGTGAGGCTCCCGCATTCGCGCAGAGCCTTGCTCAGGCCGCCGCGGGGAAGACCGGCGTTTCGGATGATATCGTGGCGGCGTCAAAGGCGATCTCGGAAGCCGAAAACCTGATCGTTTTCTTCGGTTCAGAGGGGCTGGAATACGCTGGGTCTGAAGCGCTTGCAATCGCATGCGCGCAGCTTCTGTCCGAGAGCGGACATGTTGGCAAACCGAATAATGGAATGATCGCGGTATGGTCGAAAGGCAACCTGCAGGGCGCCTGGGATCTGGGTTGGCGAGGAGCCCCGGACAGACTTAAGGATGCATTGGGCAGCGCCTCAGCGGTTATTGTACTGGCTGCAGATCCTCTTGGAGATCAGTCTTCGCTCGCAAATCATCTTGGCGAGGATACGTTTGTCGTTGTCCAGGAACTCTTCCTGACCGAAACCGCTCAACATGCGGATGTGGTCTTGCCGGCGCGATCTTTCATCGAAAGAGCCGGAACGTTTACGAGCGGTGAAAGACGCGTTCAGCGTTTCCTTCAGGCATTAGAACCTCAAGGCGAGGCGCGCCCTGACTGGCAGATCCTGGCTGGGCTTGCCGACCTGCTCGGTCTCGACATGAACGTGAAATCCGAACTCGAGGTCTTCGAGCAGATGGTTGCTGTAACCGCTGGTTATGAAGAATTGACCTATGACGCGCTCTCGAAAGTGGACGCACAATGGCCTCCAGTTGGTGATGAAGACCTCTATTTTGGTGGTACTTCATTCAAGAACACGCTTGGGCTGGGGGTTCAGGTACCTTCGGGTGCGGAACGTGGAGCAAGCTATACGTTCGGCTCGATAGAAGGGGCCAAATTGCCAGAGTCGGAGTGGTTGTTGATCCCGGTCGTCGATCTATATGACCGTGGTCGGACCGTCACCGAATCGAAAGTGTTGGAGCCCCGCCTGGCGCCGAAGAAACTACGAGTGAGCGAGGGAAGTATGAGGAAGATCGGTGTGGAGCCCGGACATGAGGTTGAGCTTCACCTGAACGGCGATATCCATGTTTTGCCGGTTGCCATCGAGGCGTCTCTCCCGGACGGAATTGTGCTCGTTGGGCATAGTCAGGGAATTCCGGTACGTGCGCCGGCAGCAGTTGAACTTAAAGCGGCTAGTTAGCGAGGGATTGCATGAGCCTTGCGCTGTTGATTGAATGGGCGATCAAATCAATCGTCATCGTCCTGATCATTGTTGGTGGTTTCGCATACCTTACGCTGCTTGAGCGGCGTACACTGGCACGCATTCAGGTACGGATTGGCCCCAACCGGGCGGGTCCCTGGGGGTTGCTGCAGCCGGTAGCTGACGGTGTCAAACTGATATTCAAAGAGGAGCTCATCCCGCGGGATGCGGATAAGGTGCTCTTCATCCTGGCTCCCGTCATCACTGTTCTGCCGGCACTGATCATTCTGGGGGTGATTCCATTAGGGCCAGAGGCAACGCTCTTTGGGAGAACATACAGGCTCGATCTGGCTTCCAATGTAAATGTCGGTGTGCTCTATATCCTGGCGGTTGCC
>JASFLN010000108.1:0-5795 GCA_050118075.1 Anaerolineales bacterium | reverse complement strand
TTCAAGCCTGAGACCATCTAGTTCAACCGAGCTGACTCCCGTTTGCATATGCTCCGGGTTTGTGACCGTAATGTCATAGATCGCTTCACCGAATCGTAAGGTCACATTAAAACCCTCCCAACCCGAGGGGATCACCGGATCAATCTCGAGTATTGAATCGCGCTGGCGCAAACCGAGGATTTCCTCAATCCAGGCCCGGTACATCCACCCACCAGAACCCGTGTACCAGCTCCATCCACCCTGTCCAATATGCCCGGGCAGGCTGTACACATCCGCTGCTACGACGTAAGGTTCCAGCATATAGCGCCAAACCTCACCTATGTCGCGTGCTTTTTCGACCGGATTGACGATGCGCATTAACTCAGCAGCGCGGTTGCCATCACCACTGCGTGCCATCGCGATCGCCAACCAGATCGCTGCATGTGTGTATTGGCCACCATTTTCACGCACTCCGGGTGGATAGCCCTGGATATAGCCAGGGGACGGTCGCATGCGCTCAAACGGCGGAGTGAATAAAAGCACCAATCGTTCAGCTCGTAAAATGAGCTGGCGCCAGGCGGAATCAAGCGCCCGGCGAGCATGTCGAGGATCTCCACCTCCCGCAATCAAGGCCCATGACTGCGGTAGCGAATCAATACGCGCTTCATCGTTCATGGCTGAACCCAGCGGCGTACCATCGTCAAATCGAGCGCGCAGATACCACGCCCCGTCCCAGGCTTCACGATCGATTGTGCTGCGCAATCGTTCTGCATCCTGCTGATATTTTTCTGCTAAGGAGTGGTCGTCCATGCGCTCGGAAAGGTCAGCCATGCCCTCCAACACAACGACCAGGAACCAGGCCAACCACACGCTTTCACCACGCCCCTCCTCACCGACCTTATTCATACCGTCGTTCCAATCGCCGGCACCGATCAGTGGTAGTCCGTGGGGTCCACGGGTTAGACCTTTTGCAACTGCCCGCTTACAGTGGTCAAACAATAAGCCGGCTTCTGGGCTGGTCGCCGGTTCGATGAAAATCTCTTGTTCGTCTTGCTCGAGCTCGCGCGCCTGCAGATATCGTATCGATTCTCTTAAAATGGATTCGTCACCTGTGGAGCGCACGTACTGGCTAACTGCGTACGGCAGCCAAAGCAAGTCGTCCGAAATTCGAGTGCGCACACCTGCTCCACTCGGCGGATGCCACCAATGCTGTACATCGCCCTCCTCAAACTGCCTTCCAGCTGCGCGCAAGATGTGCTCACGCGTGAGAGCTGGCATCGAGGACGTAAATGCCAGCGCATCCTGAAGTTGATCTCGGAATCCAAATGCCCCGCCTGATTGATAGAACGCGGATCGCCCCCAGATTCGGCAACTGAGGTTCTGGTAAAGCAGCCAGCGGTTCAGCAAAAAATTGATCGATAATTCCGGGGTATCAACCTGGATCACACCGAGCGTTTGATCCCACCAGGATTTCGTCTGCGCAAGGCTCTGATCCACCGCAATTGGGTCCTGTAATTTTTGGACCAGTTTTCTTGCTGCATCGCGAGATTCTTCTTGCCCAAGAAGCGCAACGAAGACGACCTCGTCGCCAGGCTGAAGTTCAATGCTTGTCTGCAGACCTGCACATGGATCGAGCATTGCCCCTATCCTGCCCGACAATCCCTCCCTGCGCATCGCGGCCGGTGATTCAATAGAGCGATTGCGACCTAGAAAGGTTTTACGATCACCTGAATAGGATGAAGCCGTCGGGGTGATGGAGGCGAATGCAACGCGGCGTCCGTAATCGGGATGATATCCATTCTGTGCAAATATGGATGCTGTCTTCTCATCCCAATATGTTGTCACGTGCTGTAAGGAGTCCTCACGGCGCTCACCTAACGTCCATTCAACATAGTAGGTGACACTTAACTGTCTTGTGCGGCTTGAATTGTTCTTAAGCCGCAGTCGGCTGACTTTAACCGGCAGGCCACCAAGATCATCCTGAGGGACAAAAACCGTCAGCTCCTGCTCGACAGCGTGGCTGTTGTGCTCGAACACAGAATAACCGGCACCGTGCCTCGTTCGATAAGCCGTTTTTTCACGTGTAGGTGCTGCGGTTGGTGTCCAGACTCGACCGGTTTCGTCATCTCGGATAAAAATCGCCTCGGAGCTTGGATCGAGCACCGGGTCGTTCGACCAGGCGGTCAAGCGGTTGCGCTGGCTGTTGCCGAACCATGTAGACCCGGATCCAAGTTCACTGACCATCGTGCCAAAGGTTGGATTCGCAAGGATGTTCACCCACGGAGCCGGGGTTTGTGTATCTGGTCCCAGGTAAATCACATATTCTTCACCATCCTCAGTGAAACCTCCGAGACCATTGAAATAGGGCAGGTCCATGTAGGGCAGCTGTCTTGAAGGTTCATCTGGGATCTCCTCGAATTGGAGATCTTCTGGAGGTTCCGGAATTTCATACGGCGCGCCAAGCTGTTGAGATAGAGGGCCGCGCGCCGCCACCAATGACACACGCGCCACTGATTGGAGCAGGGTCAAATCTTCTTCAGGTATCTGATCAGTGACTAACAAATAGACCCCGCCGGGTTGGTCCTTGCCCGTATACATTGAGTGCGCCTGTACAAGTTGTTCTAATTTTTCGTTCAAAGGCTGCTCGTAACTGCTGGACTCCTCGTTCAAAATGACAAGGTCTGCTTTAAGTCCGTGCTGCCGCCAATAGGTTTGTGCTTGAAGGAGCTGGCGGACAAGGCCAAGTCCCGCTTCATCCTCGACACTTACCAAGGCAATCGGGAGATCACCTGAAATTGCATACGGCCACAATCCTGACTGCCCTTTATGATTTTGAAGCACGCGCTCAGGAGACGGACGCATGCGATAATGTGGATAGAGCATATAACTCGCCAGGTGTTGAAAGCGCCGGGCTTGATCGGGTTTGATGCGCTGCATGCGCAGTTCAAGTTGGGTGGAAGCCCAAGCAAGTTCAAACGCCCTTTGGATCGCGGCAGGATCAGCGTACTTTTCCATCAAAGTAAGCACATCCTCGCGAGATCTTCCGGCTGCAATGATAAGCGAGACCTGTACACGCTCACCAGGTGCCATACGAATTTCACGGCGAATGCTGAAGACCGGATCGAGCACAAATCCTTCCGTACCCCCGAGAACGTTCAACGCACCATGTGGTTCGCTCAAGGTACGGCCTCGCCCGATGAATGTCCTGCGATCGGTCTCAAACTTTAAAGGTGCTGCGCGGTCCTCATCGATCGTGAGCCGGTGCGCCGTGAAAATCGGTTCCTCGTCTGTCGATCTCGGCCGTCGATAGGCAATCAGCGCCCCGGCAGATTCAACCGCTTCGGTCTTGATGAAAAGTTTGTTGAACGCTGGATGTTGGGCATCGGAGCCATGGCTTGCCATGGCCAACTCGATATAACTGGTGAGTTCGATCCGTCGGGTGCGAAGGGTTCGATTCATGAGCGTGATCCGCCGGATCTCAACATCATCCTCCGGCGATACGATCACCTCCGTCTCAGTGGTGAATCCGTTATCCGAACGGCGCACTTCAGCCCGGTCAAGCGGGAACCGAACCTCATAATCATCCACCTCTCCACCTACGGGATGATATGTATTTGCCCATAAACGCCCGGTGTCCGGGTCATGGATGTAGCAGAAACTGCCCCACGAGTCGGAGGTTGGATCACTCCGCCATCGGGTTAGGTCATTGCCCTGCCACCGGCTGTAGCCTCCACCGGAATTGGTGAAAAGCACATCGTATTGCCCATTCGAAAGCAGTTGGATTTTGGGACTATCCGTGTGCGCCGTGTCAAATTTACTCACTGAAGGTCGAGCGCCAATTTCATCCAGCCGCGCCGGCGCTTGATCGCGCGTCGAGATATGATGAACCGCCGGGATAGCAGGAATTCGCTCATAGAGCAACGGCTCAACTGCCTTGACCCGAGGATCAGCATGGAAACGTTCCTGAATGACGTCGTTCTCAAGCGCGTTGACCAAAGCTAAAAAGCTCATTCCCTGGTGGTGTGCCATATAGGCCCGTACAAGGACACCCGGATCACCCTCCTTACTCGGACGACGACTGAAATCGATCGATTCAAAGTATCCGTAATCGTGCACCATATCTCGATCGGCAAGTCTTCTTAGATTCTTTATCGCTGCGCTTGTGTTCACCGGTAACGCGAGCATCGTCGCGTAGGGCGCCACAACCAGGTCACTGTCTAAGCCGCGCTTCAACCCTAACCACGGCACACCGAAAGCTTTGTACTGATAAGTACGATGAATGTCGAGATCAGCAAACGCCGATTCAGAAATACCCCAGGGCACGCCTCGCCTTCGGCCGTAGATAATCTGCAGCCTGACCGCCTCATCAACAGCCTGATCCCAGAGTGAATTCGGGTACACACGTTGAAAGAGAACCGGCATCAAATACTCAAACATCGTGCCCGTCCAGCTCAAAAGAACGCGATGCCCTTCCTGAACGTTGTAGGGTCGGCTCAGCGCAAGCCAGTGATCAACGGGGACATCATTACGAGCAATGGCCACAAAGCCTCCCAGCCGAGCTTCACTGGCCAACAGATCGTAATACGAGGCATCGCGAGTGCCGTGCGTTATGTTGTATCCGATTGTAAATAATCGCCGTTTAGCATCGTAAAGAAAGCGAAGATTGAACTCCTGCGTAAACGAACTTAACCGCTCAACGAGCGCATTGGTTTGAGCGCGAGTTTCCTGTGCTGCTTGAACAGCACGCCAGAGCTCACTTTGAACCTCAGCCGTCCTGGGTGAAGCAGATGAGGCCTTATCCTGACTTCCTGCTATGCTCGAGGGGGCCATTCCTGCCAGCTGAATAATCGAAGGAAGCGCTTTCATCTCTGCCGAATCGCCCAGTTGATTCATTCCATCCTCAACCAGATGGGGAGCCAGAGATTTAATTTGCTCTTCTACCCAGGGGAGATATCGATCGACAACACTTATCCAGTCGAGTAATTCCAATTCGAGCATGCGGCCCCAATAGGCGGCACCAGCAACAATGCCGGCATGCTCACGAAGTGCCGAAGCGAGCTCTTGAATAGGTTCCAGAAGGGAATGGAGAGTGAACAGCAATTGGGATGCCTCATGCGGCTGTTCACGTAATACTTGCCGGATCTCCTCAACCTTAGATTTCAGATCGCTATCAAGACCTTCCTTATGAATCCTTTCGCGCAGAATTTCAACCGTATCCAGCAATCCCGAACGGACACGATCGTCCAGCAGCGGTCGCTTGAGGACTTCGTCAAGACCCTGGATAAGAGCCCAGATTGAAGCGATGAAATTGCCACTATCGACGGTGGATATGTAGCGCGGTTCAAGCGGTGACAGATCATCCAGGTTGTACCAATTCAATAGATGACCCTCGAAGCGTTCCAGTTTTTCTAGCGTGGCTAAGGTGTTGTCGAGCGCATTGATCAGCTGATCCACACTCAAATAACCCAGGTCCGTTGCACCCAGTGCACTCAACATCCAAAGACCGATGTTTGTTGGACTCGTCCGCATCGCCAGCTGATTCTGGTGGGAGACTTGATAATTATCGGGGGGCAGCCAATGCGATTCACTGCCAACAAAATCAGCAAAGTAGCGCCATGTTAAACGTGCTGCTTTCCGCAGCAGTTTCACATCGGCTTCGCTGAGGGACGCGCTTCTTGGAATTCTTGACGGCATCTGGTTCAGAAGCCATCCGACGAAAGGCGTGACCGACCAAAGTGCAAGCCACGGGAGCCAATAAGGCCATTTTGAAGCTTGAAAAGAAGAAAGCACAATAAACACAAGCAAACTGAAAAACG
>JASFLN010000107.1:0-5827 GCA_050118075.1 Anaerolineales bacterium | reverse complement strand
CAAGGCTGTCTTGATATATTCCTTCAGCGCCCGGGTGGCATCGATGAGGGCGCGGTCAAGCACATCGCCAGCCCAGAAATTCGTTTCCAATTTCTTAAGCTCTTCGCCTTCTAAACCCAACTGCTCACCCAGCGTCTGCCAGATCTCTTCTGTGGAGGCTTTTCCGAGTGTCGCACGACGGCTGGCGGGACCGTGAAAAACAAGGTCGTGCAATTCGCCGGGTTGTAAATTAAGCTTTTGCTCCCACGCACGGCGTGGAGCTTGATCCTCAGTGCGCAGTAGAACGCCACCGAAATCCCAGATGAGTGCTTGGATGTTTTCCGCCATGTCTGCCCTCCTTTTCGGTGTACGGCTCTCAGGATAACACGATCTGCAAGATCCGACCGGGCCAGGTGGGGGCATAGCCGGTGCTCTTCCCGGCTATGCCGTTACTCCTGAATAGATTTGCGGAAACTCGTCATTGTGCGGATCCGTCGAAAGCCCAGGTGTTCATAGAGCTGCAGCGCGCCGCTTGGATTTTCAGTATCTACTCCCAGGGCAGCCTCTAGCATGCCGCACTCCTTGAGTAATTTCAAGCTGCGGGCTAGCAACGCGGTTGCAAGACCACGCCGCCGCCAGGGACGACGAACGGAGATGTCTTCTGTGTAACCGCGCAGGCGATTGAAGCGCTCGTTTTCATCCTCGCGGATGTAGTTAAGCACCATCCCGGCGACCTGATCTCCGTCCCACGCGACCTGCCATAAGTCCGGCTGGAATTCTGGACTCTCCATCCATTCGCGGATCATATTTTCGGTGAGTGGAACGTGCCCCCAATGATCCTGGAAGGCATCATCGGAGGCTTCGAAGATCTGTTGGTAATGGTCTGGATGTGCCGGTCGCACTTCCAGGCCAACCGGAAGTTTATGATCCGGGATCGGCTTGTCCAGCGGCCTGACCATTTCGAAGAAGTACCTGGCCGGCGTGTAGCCTCTGGCTTGTAGCTGCTCGATGCGATCCTCTTCGGTGGTCACGGCCGAGCTCGAGAGATAGCTCTCTCCATCCACCTCATCGAAGGACTTCGCAAGGAGATGATCTTCTGCCCATGCGAGGAGTGCGTCTTCGATGCCATGACCACGCCATTGTGGGAGAACGCGGACGAGCTGACGCAGGATCAGGTCGCCGCGCAGCTCACGATACCAGTACGCGAGTGCAAATGCGATCGGGTCTTGCTCGTTCTCCACTAGCACGATGTCCTCCTGCGCATTGAAGTTGTCCAGGTAGTTGTTCTGCCGCAGGATATCTTCGCTTGTGATCATCCAGTCCACATTCGCCGCCCGCATGCATTCCTGTACGACCTGGGCCATCAAAGCCGCATCTGTGTCGGATGCATAGAAGCGGAAATTGAAAACCAGCGTATCTTCTTGGACTGCCGGTTCGTGTATGATTTTGTTCATGAGTTTGTTGCCTTTAAGTTGATAGCTGTTTCCTCGAAGTACTTATAGTTAATCGGTCTGCTGTGCTTTCTTTTTCTAAATCGAATGTGTCCATCGCTTCTCTCCTATCGAAAGACCCGACCGAAGCGCTGCGGTCGGGTCGAAATTAATAACAAAAAAACCGCAGGCGTTGGAGCATGCCCGCGGTCCTCATTGAGTACTAAAAAAGGGATTCAGACAGTAGGCGCACTCCGTGTAGGAACATCGGCACCAAAGCCAGCTTTAGGCTGGGTGCGGACGACCCGGCTGATGTTAGCGTTGATTGTCATCAAACTGCGCCTTCCTTTCCTAAGATGCTGCCAGTCTACAGTTTCTGAACGCCCCTGTCAATAGTCTGGATCTGTCCGATCGCTATGGGGTTATGGCCCCATGCAGGGATCGGGCATGGACATGCCATTCCTGTATCCGCACCAGGCCTCGCTCGACGATCCATAATCGATCAGCCCGCGGAACTGGTCTCCGTTTTCTAGCAAACGCCACTCAAAGGTATACGGCACCGATGATGTGGAGGTGGGTGTACCTGAGCTCGTGGGAACGAGTGTGCCAGACACGCGTTGGTTGTTGTCGCTTAGTGTGCCATAGGCAGCATAATCCTCGATCGGGAAGCTGATCTGGTCACCGCTTTGGGAAATATAGATTTCATAGGTGACTCCATCGATCCACGTTGTCCATTTTCCACTCCAGTCTGGAAGTGGTTGTGGTGTAGGCGTTGGTGGGGGCGTGATGTAAGGTAGATCGGAGGTGTCCCCCGTAACGACCGTCGTCTGCCCCCAGACCCAGCAGTTCTCGCGCCCAGCCGTTGTGTTCTCGATGTACCACCAACCGCCGCCCTGCAACCGCCCGACGACTGTGGAGGTTTGGTCTGTAGTGAGATAACCGATTACCGAGTAGACCGGATGAGGGCCCAGGCGGCAGTTCGTGTTCACGTCGGCGCGGATCTGCACGTCCGCCTCGGTGGGTGTCACCTCCGGGGTGGGGCTGCTTTGCAGAGTGGGAGAGGCAGGGATGGGAGTATCCGCCGGATGGCTGGCCTGGGTTTGCTCCGCAGCGGTAGCCACCGCCCGTTCAAATGCGAGCGTGGCAGCTACGGAAGTCTCAACCGCCCCCTGCTCACCAGAACCTTCAAGGATGCCTGTGACAGGGCCACAGGCGAGAACAGCGAGCACGCTTAAGCTGGTCATGATCAGCAAGCGGGTGGATGCATGTGAACGGGTAAATCCCATGGGGCCCTCCATTCGATCGCAATACGAGAAGCTATATTCGGACCATTATAGTCCAAAATATAGTCTATCGACCGCATGCATCAGATGTAACTGAAGTGTGGAGGGAGGCTGAGCGGTTAACTCAGCTTTGCAGATAACGTTCGGTATCGTCCAGCGCGCTGCGGCTCCCGATGAGCCCCACACGATCGCCGATTCGCAGGGTTGAATCCTGGTCGGGAACGACGACTGATTCGTCACGGTGGATACTTAACAAGAGCGTATCGCCTGGCAAGCGCAGTTGACGAAGAGGCGTGTCGATCACTTCTTGGTTTCCAATCACTACTTCGCTCACCTCAATATGCGCTTCGGTTTGATGCGCCAGCAGATCGAAGACCGAGGGATAACGCAGAGCCCCTTCAAGCGCCATTGCAGTAGCCAGAGCGGGCTGGACAATCTTGACACCCATTTGCTGCAGGCGCGGGATAAGCTCAACGTCAGCGATGCGTGAGATGACCAGCGGGATCTCAAACTCCTGGCGTGCCAGCTTGCAGACTTCCATTGTCTCACTTGTGGTACTGGTGAGATCAACCACCACACGCGCCTGATGACCGTCAGCTTGCTCGAGCGAATCCTTAAATTCGGGGCAACCTCTGATGAGATGGACAGCGAGGTTTTCAAACGCTTCCACACGACCTTCGTCCGGACAGATTATGGTGATCGGTTCATCCTCCGGATCGAGTCGCTCGATCAGAAACTCGGCTAGCTGATCCTGGCCGATGATGATAATTCCCCTGCGTCGTTCGAGGATACGTTCTGGAACCAGGCGGTTGAAAATCGTCGGAGAGAGCGTTACAGAAATCACGGCAAGGAGGACAATTGCAGCGTTTACGGCTTCAGTGATGAGTCCCAGGCTCAAGGCGATCGAAGCGGTTGCGATGATCAAGGACAGGTGCGAAGCGAGCAGCACGCCACCGGCGAGTGCTTCACGCCAGGTTGTCCTCAATCGGAAAAGCAGGGCTGGGATCACCTTTACGGCGTATGCACCTGCGACGAGCAAGGGCACCAGCAGCATTGCCTGTGGCGACTCGAATAATGCCCTGAGATTGAACTCAACGCCGACCATGATAAAGAAGATAGGGATGAAGAAACCGTACCCGATGGCATCCAGCTTCTCCTGAGCGTCATCATCATTCGGATCCGAGATCAAACCGGCGATCGCGCCAGCCAGAAAGGCTCCCAGGATGACCTCAACGCCGGAAGCCTCGGCGAGAACCACCCATGCGACCATCAGTGCAAATGCGCCTCGTACGCGGATCTGCGCTGTTGCGCTGGAGAGCTCTCTCAAGATGCGCTGCGGAAGTTTGCGGCCAGAGTAGATTTGTGTGATGCGCACTGCGACGATAAAGATCAAGAGCAGAACCGGGATGAGCAAAAGGTCGAGCGTCAGTCCAACGCTGCGCACGGCGATGAAGATGGTGACGAGAAGCAGAATTAGAAAGTCGGCGAGCGAGGCCGCAATGAGCAATAACTGCCCGTAATTTGTGCCAAGCAGATCACGTTCCTTCAACACCGGCACGACAACCCCGAGTGAAGTGGTGCTCAGGATAAGACCCATCAAAAAGGGGCTCTCCACGATGCCGAGCGAACGTAAGAGGATAGAAAAGAGCAGCCCTAAACCAACGGTACCCACCAAGATAATCAGCGCCAGAGGGAGTGGCTGACGGATGCTGAGAGAGCTTTTCTTACCCCGCGGTATCAACAGATCAAAGTCGACCTCCAAGCCGGAGAGGAACATCAGATACGCGAATCCAAACTCTGCCAGGAAATCGAGGACAGGTGAGGGCTCGATGATGTTGAAACCACTGCGTCCGATCAGGATGCCTGCCACGATCTCCCCGACGACAATCGGGATTGAAAATCGCTTTAGACGATTTGCTAGGATGGGGGCAAAAAATGCGAGCCCGGTGATTAAAAGCAGTGGAAGAAAATTATTGTGTTCCAAGATTTGATTCCTTCATTGATCAGGGTTTGATGTAGAAAGCATATCAGATTTATTCGCGTTGCACGCTGACGGAGTTCAGCAGGTCTGCCAGCAGCCCGTATGCGGTGGTGTGGGGACCGGGATTTTCCTCGAGCAGCGTGAGTGCCCCCAGGACATCGCTCTGGAATGTGACCGCAGAGGATGTGCCCATCACGTTGAATAGAGGATCTTCGGGATCGAGAGCTTGCGGTTTGACGCTGGTCCGCACTCCCTGCTCCGTCCTCTGGGCTTCACAGACCAATTTCCAGCGCTGATTATGCTCTCTTGCCCTTTCGATCTCATCGGCGGAAATACGGCTGATGCCCTCACGATCGACTTCATCCGGCAGCAGTGGATGCTCCATCAAAACCGTAGTGAGGGCAGCCACTTTGACGGCAGCATCCCAGCCGTCGAGATCGCCGCTCGGATCTGTCTCGGCGATCCCGAGGTCTTGAGCGGTTTGGACCGCTTGCTCGAATGAGTTG
This sequence comes from Anaerolineales bacterium, assembly GCA_050118075.1. Classification (GTDB taxonomy): domain Bacteria; phylum Chloroflexota; class Anaerolineae; order Anaerolineales; family E44-bin32; genus E44-bin32. Next base: position 648 of record JASFLN010000107.1, on the reverse strand, counting down.
CCCTGCTCCATTAGCGTTAAGACCAGATTGGTCGTGGAATTGAGAATGCCGCGAAATGAACTCAGCTTTGCGGCGGGCAGGCTGGAGCGCCAGAGTGAAAATATCGGCGCACCGTCCATCACGGTGGATTCGAAGAAGAATTTCCGCTTGTGTTGTTTAGCGAGTTTGGTAAGCAGCTGATAGGCGTGAACAACAGGCCCTTTATTGGCCGTGATGGCGTGCATACCACTCTTGAGCGCCGTCTGAAGGTGGTCTATTGCGGGTTGACCGGAGGCGTAATTCACCGGTGTGTTCTCCAGCATTGCATGTGCGCCAGACGTTCGGATAAATTCATCCGCATTATTTGGCGGGGCATTCCGGCTGAGCACCTCAAGAGATTTTCCCAGGTCAAGCAATCTCACGGCTTCCGCAGTATCGATACCCGCAGGGTCCAGCGCACCACCGTGATTGCCGGTAAGGATACCGACGATGCGAACATTCAATTGGTATGTAGAACGGATTAAGTCCTGCTTCTGCTCAAGAAGTTCTGCAAAGGCACGGCCCACATGGCCGAAACCGATCAGCAACAGATCAAGGTTTTGCATACAAATTCCTTTGTCGGTTTCACGTAGAGGAGCTCTCTGACTCGAGGGCCATTGCCAGGACCTC
>JASFLN010000106.1:0-5829 GCA_050118075.1 Anaerolineales bacterium | reverse complement strand
ATGCATGAAATATTATCGTCCAGAGAAAGTCGAAGAGGCGATCAAGTTGCTTGCACAAGGGGTTCCTCTTTCAGGGGGAACATCGCTCACGCCGAAAAGGCGGTCATTGGAGGCGGTGATCGATCTCGAAAAACTCGGCATGGATCAGATTAAAATTGATTCTGAAAAGGTAGGACTGGGCGCTGCGACAAAACTTCAGGATTTGATCGAAGTTGGAGCCGATCTGCCGGATCACTTGACACGTGCTTGCAGATTGGAGGCCGCGTGGAATCTGCGCAATATGGCCACTATGGCCGGCACGATCATGGCTGGAGACGGTCGCTCACCCCTTCTGGTTGTACTGCTTGCTCTCGGGACCGAGGTCACCATTCACGACGAAAGCGATAAGACACCATTGAATGTCCTTCTGGATCGTCGGGATGAAGGTGGAAATCCCTTCCTGATCACAGAGTTAACCTTTGATATACCGAATAAGCTTCGCTATGAGTATGTCGCTCGCGCGCCGACGGATCGACCCTTGGTGAGTGCAGCTGCGGCGTTGTCGTCGTCCAAAGAAGGATTAAAAGTTGCGATAGGGGGCTTTGGCAAACGACCACGGTTACTGAACGATGACCGTGCCAGCTCTATTTCTGAATGGAAGGAGCTGGCAGCTGAGCAGTATGCTGACGCGGGGGATGCTTTTGCTAGCTCAGCTTATCGTTCCGAGGTTGCTGCGATTTTGGTCGAACGCGTGCTGAAGGAGGTGCAGAGCTGATGCACATCCAGTTTGCTCTAAACGGGGAATCTGTGGAGGTCGATGTTGCTGAAGATACGCTGCTGCTCGACGCGCTGCGTGAAGAATTTGGGCTCTTCGGCGTAAAACACGGTTGCGAAACAGGCGAATGCGGTGCATGCACCGTCCTGCTTGATGGCAAACCGGTTAACAGCTGTGTGATGCTCGCGGCTCAAGCTGAAGGCCATACGATAACGACGATTGAGTCGGTTGGGGAACATCCGGACCAGGGCTGGCGTATAGGCGCCGGTCTGGATGCAGTCCAACAGGCGTTTGTTGAAACGGGCGCGATCCAGTGTGGTTTCTGCACACCCGCAATGGTGCTTGCTGCGCGCGCATTGTTGGCCAGCAATCCAAATCCTACAGAAGACGATGTTCGAGAAGCGTTGTCCGGTGTGTTGTGCCGCTGTACAGGTTATGTAAAACCGGTGCAGGCGATCCTGCGTGCTGCGGCTGTGCTCAGAGGGGAGGAAGTTGAGCCAATTGAAGGGCCCATTCCCGCACCGAAAGATTTGATCACGCCACCACCCGAGCCAGAAGGTGGGGAATCATGGGCTGCAGGCGATGTCCAAGTAGCGACCGAGACGACGGTGATGCCCCGCATTCAAATCGCGCAGCACCCGGAACCCCTCCATTCGGTCGGCCATCCAGAACCCAAGGTCGACGCGGTGAAACTTGCACAAGGGAAACCTGCCTTCACCGCCGATATCGAGATGCGCGGTATGCTGGTCGCCAAGGTGCTTCACAGCCCGGTCGCGCACGCGCGCATCAAGCATATTGACGCCTCTAAGGCGAGGGCGCTTGAAGGTGTCGCCGCAGTGCTCACCTGGAAGGATGTCCCACGCGTGGCATATTCGACCGCAGGCCAATCCCACCCGATTCCAGGTCCATTGGACACATTTTCACTTGATAACAAGGTCCGTTTTGTCGGCGACCGGGTCGCCTTCGTCGCCGCTGAAAACGAGGCAATTGCTGAAAAAGCGCTTGAGTTAATCGAAGTGGAGTATGAAGAGCTCCCACATATCCTTGATCCGGAGGAGGCACTGAAAGAAGGGGCTGTCCAGATCCACGATGAGCCTGATTATGTGAATTTTGACGAATCTGACCCGGAGCGAAACCTGGCGGCACAGATCCGGATTGATATTGGTGATGTCGAAAAGGGTTTTAAGGAAGCGGATCATATTATCGAGGGGACCTATGAGGTTCCCAAAGTTCAGCAAGCGCATATCGAACCGCATGTGACCGTCACCTATTGGGACGAAGACGATCGGTTGGTCATCCGTACAAGCACACAGGTACCTTTCCATGTTCGCCGGCAGCTGTCCCCTGTGCTTGGCTTGCCAGCCAAGCGGATCCGTGTGATCAAGCCGCGCATCGGTGGTGGTTTCGGTGGCAAGCAGGAAGTACTCATCGAGGACGTCGCTGCCCACCTTACCATTGCAACTGGTCGTCCGGTACGCTTTGAGTACACGCGCGCTGAAGAGTTCGTTGCTGCGCGCTCGAGACATCCCATGCGCATCAAGATGAAAACGGGTGTGAAGACGGATGGCACGATGACGGCCAACGAGATGTACGCGCTCAGCGACACAGGTGCCTATGGATGTCATGCGCTGACCGTCACTGGCAATACCGGCCACAAGGGAATGGCACTCTATGTGGGTGATGGAAAGTATCGCGAGGACCCCAACATTCGTTTCTACGCAGATATTGTCTACACCAATACACCGCCCTCTGGTGCGTATCGTGGCTATGGCGTTCCGCAAGGTTACTGGGCGGTTGAGCGTCATATGGAACGCGTTGTCCGGGAACTTGATCTTGATCCGCTTGAGTTTCGTCTGAAGAATGCTCTACGGGCTGGTGAAATTCATCCATTCAGCACAGCTTGGTCTGAAGGTCGTGAACCGCGACCAGAACGGATTAACACCTGCGGGTTGGAGGATTGTGCAAAGCAGGGCGCGTTGGCGATCGATTGGACTGAAAAATTCAAGCAGCCCGAGTGGCACCAGGTTGAAAAGAGACCTCATTTACGCAAAGGCATCGGTGTAGCCCTGGTGATGCAGGGTACTGCTATCCCATACCTGGATATGGGTGGAGCGAGCATCAAGATCAACGATGATGGCTCCTTCAACTTACTGATCGGTGCGACGGATCTGGGCACGGGTTCAGATACCGTGCTCGCACAGCAGGCCGCCGAGGTACTCGGTGTGTCCATCGATGACATCATCGTGTATTCGTCGGATACGGATTTCACACCCTTCGACAAAGGCGCCTACGCATCGAGCACGACCTATATCTCGGGCGCAGCCGTGGTCAGGGCGGCTGAAAAAGTCGCAGAGCGAATTCGTTTGAGAGCAGCAAGGATGCTCTCCGAAGAAGGTGAGCACGTCCATCCAGACAACATCCGATTGGTTGATAAACAGGCATGGGCTCCAGATGGTCGCTCTGTCACACTTGCCGAAATCGCACTGCACTCACTGCATCAGGAGGACCAGGAGCAGATCATGGGGGTCGGTTCCTACATGTCACCGGTTTCGCCACCACCCTTTGCGGCGCAATTTGCCGAGGTGACGGTAGATGTTGAGACCGGGCAGGTCATCGTTGACAAGCTGGTCATGGCTGTCGACGCGGGTGTGATCGTAAACCCGTTGACCGCTTCTGGTCAGGTTGAGGGGGGTATGACGCAGGCATTAGGGTATGCGGTTTGCGAAGAGATGCTGTACGATGATCAGGGTCGGGCAAGGGAGGTAGACTTTACGGACTACCATATTTTCGCAGCGCATGAAATGCCTGAGCTGCAGACCATCTTTGTCGAGACGGTTGAACCATCGCATCCATTTGGTGTAAAGGCAGTAGCGGAGATCCCGATGGATGGCGTTGCCCCGGCTGTGGCAAACGCGGTGATGGATGCCTGTGGCGCAGATATCTTGGCTGCACCGGTAACGCCGGAGCGAGTCTGGAACGCGTTACGTGGCTGATCCGATGGTTTGAAAAGTGAGCATTGGACTTCAATGGCAAACATCTATGTTGTAGGACATGTCAACCCGGATACGGATGCCATCGCTTCAGCGATGGGATATGCCTGGTATCGTGCACAGGACTCCGAACAAGAAGTCATCGCGGCGCGCGGTGGTGCGATTAACGCTCAAACGGCGTGGGTTTTAGATCGATTAAATCTCAATCCACCGCAGCTGCTGACAGATGCCTCGCCTCGCTTTGATTCGGTCACACTACGTTTTGACACCGTCACTCCCGACCGACCGCTGAGAGATGCCTGGGCGATCGCGAATCGCACGGGTACCGTGGCACCGGTGGTTGAGTCGGATGGGACGCCCTATGGGCTTGTGACCGGTTTCAGCCTATTCCGCTCATTAAGCGACCTGGTCGGGGCCCATCCTGATCGGCAGGATATGAGTCTTACCGAATTGTTCGATTTACCAAGCGGTGAAGCGGCGGATACAAACGTACCGAAATTCTTACTCGGATCGCGGATTCGCGATTCGCTCCCGCGCGTACTGCGCGGTGAGCGTAATGAATTTTGGGTAGTGGATGAAAATGACCGCTATATTGGTATTTGCAGGCAACGTGATCTGCTAAATCCACCACGGCTACAATTGATCCTGGTTGATCATAACGAAGTCGGTCAATCGGTCCGCTCGCTGGACGAAGCCGATCTGCTGGAGGTGCTTGACCATCACCGCCTGAGCAATCCTCCGACGCGACTGCCGATACGGTTTCGAGTAGATCCGGTCGGCAGCACAAGCACACTGGTATCGGAGCGGATCGAGGATGCCGGTATGGGTGCGCCCCCAGAGCTGGCCGGTCTCTTGCTGGCAGGTGTGCTCTCCGACACGCTGCTGCTCAGTTCGCCCACCACGACGGACCGTGATCACCGCGCCGCCAAGCGGCTTTCCCGCTGGGCCTTCGTTGGCGGGTCTCCGCTGGAGGGTGAAACGATCGAGAGCTATGGTAAGGACCTGCTCCAGGCCGGAGCGGGTCTGGCGACGCGTGATCCGATGTCTGTGGTCACCAGCGATTTGAAGATCTACGATGCAGCTGGTATGCACTTCGGCATCTCCCAGGTAGAGGTCACAGATCTGGTCGAGGTCGAGGAACATCTAGCCTCACTAAGAGAAGCACTCAAGGGATTGATCGATCAGCGCAGCCTTGATTTCGCCATGTTGATGATCACCGACATCGTCGAGAGCTCAAGCCGGATATTGATGCAGTCGGCACCACCGGTCCTCTCTGATTTGCCCTATAAACGCATGGAGCAAGATGTGCTCGAAGCAAGCGGTGTTGTCTCCAGAAAGAAACAGCTGCTTCCGGTTGTTCTGGCCATGCTTGAGGAGAACTGATGGGCATCTACCGCCAATTGGCCCAGATCGAAGTGCATGGCAAGCAAGCCGCATTGGCGACAGTGATCCGCACTCAGGGCTCGGTGCCCCGGCATGCCGGCAGCAAGATGGTTATTTTCTTGGATGGGAAGACACAGGGAACGGTTGGTGGGGGCGAGATGGAGAGCCTGATTATCGATGCGGCAGCTGAAGTCATCAAGAATCGTGAACCGAAGCTGCTCCAGTATGAATTCCGTGATCCCTCTGAAGGCGATGTAGGCGTCTGCGGCGGTGAGATGGAGGTTTTTGTGGAACCTGTAGAAATCCCACCCAAACTGGTTGTCGTCGGGGTAGGCCATGTCGGTCAGGCGCTGGTTCATCTCGGCCAGTGGCTTGGTTATCACGTCGTGGCATGCGATGACCGTCAGGAATTCGCCGCAGAGAACTATGTCCCTGAGGCAGATGAAGTCGTACACTGTGAACTTAAGGATCTCCCCAAACAGGTTGAGATCCATGCGAATACGTACTTGGTCCTGACCACACGGGGTGTGGACATCGATGTAGCAGCCCTGCCAGCGCTACTGGAAACACCCGCTGCCTATATTGGCGTCATTGGATCCAGGCGGAGATGGGAGACTACGGCAAAAGCGCTAAAGGAAGCAGGTGTCTCGGAAGAGCAGATTCGCAAAGTCACCTCGCCGATGGGGCTGGAAATTAACGCCG
>JASFLN010000105.1:0-5844 GCA_050118075.1 Anaerolineales bacterium | reverse complement strand
CGAGGCCGGATCAATGTCGATTCCTTCTTGGTAGGTCTGGCCATTAAGCTGCACGACGAGCGGTATGATTTCAATTTTCATTGCGGCGAGCTCGTCTGGAGAAAGCCCCAGATCGGTGCCGCTGTCCGTGACGATGTGCAATTTTCTTGCTCCCTTCCAGTTTGCTAATGAGAAGCGTATCGATCAATCATAACCGATGCTTGCCGGAATTGGCGATTAGCCCAGGGCGTGTGCGGATCCATCTCTCAGAAGCAATAACAGCAGCAGCGCGTTGACCAGCAGCAGTACCAGACGTGCAATAAAGCTGATCGACACCATTGTCCACTCACCGGACGTTGTTGTCCAGTAGGGAAGTGCTCCAGCAAGGTCGAGGTCCATTCTGGTGAGGACCTCCGGGCTTACATAATCCTGCTGGATGTCATGCAGTGCCAGAAAATCGCCAAGCGTGAGCGCAAGCAGGAAGCCCACGACGGCGAGCGAGTAAAGCACAGTTTTTCGTTTTGATAGCATTCGATGCTCTCCTGACGGTCCATTCTGGATAGACACTTCATGATAGGTCACAGCGGACCGGTCATTCATTTTCGTGGTCGCTTGGCGCTTTATTCTGTATGAAAAAACGAAACACCCGAAAGAGAAGTGGCGCAAAGAGCACGATCAGGATGACCAGTATGATGGCGAGTTCGGTCCAGCCGATAGCGATCACCGGTTGGCAGGCCAAAGACGCCAATCCAAGGAAGATGACAGAGATGGAGAATGGATGAACATATCTCATGGTTGCGTGGCCTGGCCTACATTGGGCGAACAGTGCTCAAACAGATATTCAAGGTGCACTCTGACTATTGTAAAACAAGATTAGAAATTGATCTGTTCATCCTTAGGTTAAAGAAGCACGCACGCGATCATGGTCCGGCGGCAACTTGAACTCTGGTACAATCTCGCCTTGGGTTTTTTGATTTGAGGTGAGCCATGATTGACATAGGAACTTTGCAGGTATGGATCCAACAGAATCCGCTGTTCGCTCTGGTTGCACTCCTGCTCGCGTCGTTGTTGACATTCCTGATAGCACGTGGTGTTTTAGCGCGCGGCCTGACCTACCTTGCATCCCGTTCTAAAAACAAAATCGATGACATCCTGGTCCAGAAACTGCGACCTTTCAGGATTGCTTGGCTGGCGCCGTTAATCATCATCTACCTGCTCGCCGACCTTACACCAGAATACCAGGCTGTGTTTGAGAAAGCGGCACTCTTTTTAATCTTGTGGATCTCAATCCTCACGCTGAACGCGCTGATGGACGCGCTGAACGCAGTCTACGAAGCCAGCTCGCATTTCAGCGGTGTCAGTATCCAGGGCTACCTCGACATCGTAAAGATTGTTGTGCTCATCGCTGGTGTGATCCTGAGCATCTCGCTTTTCACAGGGCAATCACCTGTAGTGCTTTTGACTGGATTGGGCGCGCTTACAGCTGTGTTACTGCTTGTTTTCAGAGACACGATCCTTTCGTTCGTAGCCAGTGTGCAGATTAACACTCACGATTTGATCAAGGAGGGTGACTGGATCGAGGTACCCAGTTACAACGCGGATGGTGATGTTATTAACATGACGCTGCACACGATTACCGTCCAAAACTGGGATAAAACAATCAGTGTGATCCCAACCCACAAAGTGATGGAAGTCGCATATAAGAACTGGCGCGGCATGCAGGAGAGTGGAGGTCGGCGGATCAAGCGTTCAATTTACCTTGACCTGGGCAGCATCCGCTTCTGCGATGAGGACATGCTCGCCCGTTTCCGTAAGGTGGATATCCTGCAAAATTACCTGGATCACAAGCTGAACGAAATCCAAAGCGAGAATCAAGGCAAGGGCATCGAGATGGATAGCCCACTGGATGGTCGCCAGCTCACCAACCTGGGGACGTTTCGGGCTTACATCGAGGAATACCTGCACAACCATCCCCATATTCATCAGCAGGGGATGACCTTCCTCGTACGTCAGCTGGCTCCAGGACCAAAGGGCGTTCCCCTGGAGATCTACGTCTTTACCAAGACGACCGAGTGGGTGGCGTACGAGAAGATCCAGGCGGATATCTTCGATCACCTGTTGGCTTCGGTGCCGCTGTTCGATTTGAGGGTCTTTCAGGAACCTACTGGGATGGACTTTCGATCGGCGTTGGTTGGAAGTTGACCGTATCCTTAAGTTAGCTGCCGTTTTATTCAGACAGATGATCTAATAATGTTGCTGCTTCGATAAGATCGGGCGTTTCAAAGCCCTCCGTAAACCATGCGTAGCAATCATGCAACAGCTTATGCGCTCGATCAACCTGTCCTTCATCAGCCCATAAGCGTGCAAGATCCATCGTGACGCGCAGTTCCCAGGATTTTGCATTTTGTTCTCTCGAGAGCTCTAATGCTTTATTAAAATCGCTTTGTGCATCTTGAGTGTCTCCAGCAGCTAGATGTACGAGACCTCGATGTCGATAGAGGTCGACTTCCCAGATACGCTCCCCTGTCAGATCGATGGTCTCAAGAGCATAATTCAAGTTTGTCATCGCAGAATCGAGGTCGCTAGAAATCAGCTGAGCTCGAGCGAGGAACCTCAGTGCCATTGGCAGGTATAGATTCACTCCGGTTGCTCGACTTTCCTCAAGCCCAGTCTGGATCTCCAAAATCGCTTTATTGATTTCACCATTTGAAGTCATTGCATCACCCAGGAAGCATCTGCTCAATCCAAGCCAACCAGAGAGCGATAGGCTCACTTCCTCGGATAAGTCGACAAGTTCTTGGGCAAAGGCTGAGAGCGCGTCAGTATCTCTCAGCATCGTGTGAAGAAGGCAGCCTGCATAGCTCAGGACGTCTGCGATTGTAAATGGGTGGGAGTATTCCTTTGCGAGCTCGATGGTGGTACGGCCGATTTCTATGGCCTGGTCAGGATATCCGAGGCACCATAAGGAGCATGCTCGATAACCTTGGGCACTCAACCCTGCATCGACTCCGCAAAGTTCCAGGAAATCGTTATGGTGTTGAGCTGGATCGTAGAACTCATCCATGAGATTGAGGTGAGTCAACGCAGTCTGGCAGTCACCAAGGCCGAAATACAGGTAGCCGAGCCGCCAATGACTTACCGCAGTAAGCAGTGGATCCTCGACCTGCTCGGCGATCCTAAGTGATTCGACAGCGTAATCTAATGATTGATTATATTTTGCTTGAACGTAGTTATATGTAGAAAGTTCACCATAGATTTGAGCCAGTGGTGATATCTGGTCCAGGAGATCGCATAGATATCGTATGCGGTTGATTGTGTCGGTTCCTTCGATCGAAACCCAATTGTATTTCCACGACATTGCAACGGAGAGCTGCAGGGTGAGTTCCACCTGATTCCGGGTTTCTGTTTCTGGTTGCTTTAGAAGGAGATCCAGGGCTTTTTGTAAGTTGGCTATACCCTCGGCGTAACCGGATAATATAATCGCTCGATCGCCTACTCGATGATAGTAATCGATGGCTTTATCCAGAATGCCTGCTATCTCAAAGTGACGGGCGAGAGAAAGATCTACAAAAGATTTATCCTCCAAATGCGCGCAGAGCTTCTCTAGAGCAAAGCCAATTTCCTGATGATAGTGGACAAGTTCAACTTCATCGAGTGAGTTGTAGAGATATTTTTGGAAAATTGCGTGGCGGAACTGGTAACGGGAGAACAGCTGGTCACCGATCCGTTCGATGCTTTCGGTACGGATCAGCCGGTGGGTGCGGTCTAATTCGATACTCAGTATTCTAAGAAGTTCATTCTCTTCCATACCAAGCACCCGACTCAAGACTTCTGCGGTGAAAATTTCTCCTTCAACGCTGGCAGTCCGCAGCACCGCTTTTTCAGATGGAGACAAACGCTCAATACGCTCCGCAACCACCGCCTCAACGCGGGCAGGCATGCGCTCCCAGTCCAGATCTGCACCTTCAATCCACCGTCCTGATTTATCGACGATTAAGTCTTTACTATCTTGCATCGCCCGGAGGAGCTCAATGGTGAATAGGGGGTGGCCCAAGGTCTGGCGATGTAGCATCTCGCGAAAAGATTTACCTAAAAGGTTGGGTTCACTATCTAAGAGTGCTTCGATAAACTCAGCCTGATCGCATTGCTCAAGGTTAATGCTGCGGGTACCAAACAATCGTTGGAATTCATTGATCACGGGTTCAAGTGGGTGCCTGTCCCCATCTCTTCCGAGGGCAAGTTCTTCTTGACGGAAGGCGCCGACGATAAGGATTGGATAGTGCCCGATTTCCCTGCCTAGATGGAAGAGCAGCTGTATCGATCCAGCGTCGACCCATTGCAAATCATCCAAGATAAGCATGAGAGGTGAGTGGCGTGAGATCTCAGCCAGGACGCGCGTATACTGCTCGAAAAGATCGGTTTGTTTAGTGCCGGGAGTTGACCGGGTGGGGGCCTTTTGTTCCAGTCGGGAGCGAAGCTTATCGAAGGCTTCTCGCTCTGGATTGGGATAATATGTTGCCCGTTCGAATAAAGGCTTGCTTGGAATAAAGGTGTCCAATAGGTCGGGGCCGATCGACGCGAGTGCTTCAATGGTGACTGGCAAGTTGTTCCAAAGTCGTTCTGCGTGATCCTGTGTAAGCGTTCCCGCTTCAAGGCGTGCTTCAAAATCACCAGCAAGCATACCGATTAACTCTCGCATTGGCAGGTAAGGGTCACCGATGCCGGTTTGAGCGTTGCCGTGCCCGCTGGTGACGATCAGGTCAGGGTGATTATCGAGGGAAGTCCTGATGAAAGCATCCAGCAGCGCAGTCTTGCCGCTGCCTGCCTCCCCGGTGATGAAAACGACCTTTCCATTTCCTGCAAACATGTCCTGTAAATAGGTTGAAAGCAGCTGCATCTCTGCCTGGCGTGCGACGAAGATCGGGGTTTCCGTTGGCAGGTCGCGGGAGCTATTCAGGAAGGTAGGCCTGGATAATGCAACTTCAGATTTTTGCCCTCGTGGGGGTCTTTCGGAGCACTGCAACTGCTGGCAGAGGTCCTGATAAAGCGACATTGTTGCTGATGAGATTTCTACACCCAGTTCGTCTTCCAGAGTCTTCTGACAGCGCTCATACGTCGACATGAGCATGGCCTGATCGCCAGAGGCTGCGTAGGCACTCATGAGGGCTCGGAAAGCTGCCTCTGGTACCGGGGCTAGACGAATCCAGGTTTCTGCCCATTCGCGGACGAGATCCCAGCGCTGCTCAAGAGTGAGCTCATCGACGAATCGGTCGATTTTCTGATGGAAGGAAGCCTGAAGCCGCTCCCGCTCAGAAGATACCCATTCATCATAAAAACCGGGCAGCAGTTCGCCATGATAGAGCTTGAGAATACTTCCGATTTCTTCTAAAGAGAGATTGTGTGTATCTCGAAGGAGCTCGCGTGTATCAAGCCAATAATCCGCCTCGGTCTTGAAAGTGATATTGATCTTATCGGTCTCAAGATAGCTGTCCGCCTGCAGATCGTTTTCATCGAGTGATTTTCTTATGCGCCAGAGGGCTTGACGCAGATAGCCACGCGCGTTTTCTTCGGCCGAATCCGGCCAGAGCAGACCGGCTAATTTTTCTCGTCGGTGAGGGATGCCAGCGTTCATCACCAGGTACGCCAAGAGCGATTGGGCTGGTCTTGAAGGCAGTTCGATGGGTTCGTCGTCGCTTTGAAGTCTGAACTGCCCGAGCAAATAGATCTTCAAGGTCACGCTTCACCACCACGTCTGGATGGGAACGATACCAACACGGATCTACCTTGCCAGGAAATTGCTTGGTTCGATTATAGCAATTATTGAGTGGTAGGCGATCGCGGATCAGACATTCGGTGAGCTGCGTA